>JBIIND010000187.1:0-4373 GCA_044337665.1 Cyanobium sp. | reverse complement strand
TAGGGGATCACCAGGGAGGCCAGCTCGGTGCCCTCCAGCTCCCCCTGCAGGCCCGTTCCCCAGAGGGCGACGATCCCCAGGACACCCAGCTGCAATCCCCCCATGTGCCAGCGGAACGGCTCCGATGGGGTGGCGGCACGCACGGGATCGCAGCTGCGCACCGGCAGCAGCGTGCCCAGCGGCTCCGCCACGGTCACCGGATCCCGGAAGTCCAGGGAGTGGCAGGGAAGGTCGAGGAAGGGGATGCGCGGCTCGCGGGCGCAATCGGGACTCCAGCGCTCCGGAAGGGTGAGCATGCCGCCAGGGGCGTACTGATCAGAACAGCTTATTTATGGTCCTGCACCCCGCCCGAGGAAACCTGGCGGAGGCGGCTAGAGAGAAGTGAGGAGTCGTTGCCCCATGGCGCTGCTGGAGCCCACCAACCTGTTGCTGCTCAGCTGCGCCCTCCTCTACGGGCTGATCGGCGAGCCGGGCGAGGCGGCCATTCTGCTGGTGTTCGTGCTGGCCATCAGCCTGCTCGATGCCCTCCAGCAGCGCCGCAGCCGCCGTGCCCTGGCGGAGCTGGCCCGCCTTTCGGCGCCCCTGGCGCGGGTGGAGCGCGACGGGCAGAAGCTGCTGCTGCCGCCCGAAGAGGTGCGCCTGGGGGATCGCCTGCGCCTGGAGGAGGGCGACCGGGTGGCGGCCGACGCCCAGCTGGAGGAGGCCACCGGACTCTGGCTGGATGAATCCCTGCTCACCGGGGAATCCCTGCCGGTGCTGCGCCAGGAGAGTGGCGCGCCGATCCTCGCCGGCTCCCTGGTGGCCGCGGGCCGGGGCTGGGCGAGGGTGAGCGGTGTCGGGGAAGCCACGGAGCTGGGCCGCCTGGGCCGCAGCCTGGCCACCGTCACGGCGCCGCCGACCCCGCTGCAGCGCCGCACCCGCCGCCTCACCACCCGCCTGACCGCGGTGGCCTTGGCGCTTTGCGCCTTTCTTGGCGGGCTGCAGGGACTGTTGGGGGGCGACTGGGTCGCCGCCCTGCTGGCCTCCCTCGCCCTGGCGCTGGCGGTGCTGCCCAATGAAATCCCTGTGGTGCTGGCCCTCTTCCTGGCGCTGGGGGCGTTGCGGCTGGGGCGCGTCGGCGTGCTCGCCCGCTGGCCCGCGGCGGTGGAGAGCCTGGGCAGCGCCACGGTGCTGGCGGTCGACAAGACCGGCACGCTCACCGAGAACCGGATGGCGGTGGCCCGGCTGCAGACCTGGCCGGACGGGGCGCTCTGGCGAACCGGCGACCCCCTGGCGGAAGCGTGGCACCACCTGCTGGAGCTGGCGCTGCTCGCCAGCCGCCATGATCCGGTGGACGCCATGGAGCTGGCGATCCAGCGGCTTGCCACCGAGGCGCTCGAACCCGGCGAGCACCGCCATCCCGATTGGCCCCTGGCACGGGAGTATCCCCTCAGCCCCGATCTGCTGGTGTTCTCCCAACTTTGGAGCGACCCGGCGGGCACCTGGCACGCGGCGGCCAAAGGGGCTCCCGAAGCAATCGCCGATCTCTGCCATCTCGATCCGGCGGCCAGCGAACGGCTGCTGGGAGCCGCCGCCGCCCTCGCCGCCGAAGGGTTGCGGGTGCTGGCGGTCGCCCGCAGCCCCGACGGGGCGCCGCTGCACGCCGAACTGGGGGGAGCCGCCACGGAACCGCCCGACGGCGTCCACGACTTTCAGTTCGAGCCGGTGGGCCTGGTGGGGCTGGCGGATCCGCTGCGCGCCGAGGTGCCCGCCGCCATCGCCCGGGCCCGCTCCGCCGGGGTGCGGGTGCTGATGATCACCGGCGATGGGCCCGTCACCGCCCGCTCGATCGCCGATCAGGCGGGCCTGCCCGACGGGCCGGTGCTCACCGGCGCCGAGCTGGAGAGCTTCTCGGAGGCGGAGCTGGCGGCCCGGCTGGAGGGGGCTTCGGTGTTCGCGCGCGTGCGGCCGGAGCAGAAGCTGAGACTGGTGCGGGCCCTGCAGCGCGCCGGTGAGGTGGTGGCGATGGGCGGGGATGGCGTCAACGACGCCCCGGCCCTGCGGGCCGCTGACATCGGCGTGGCGATGGGCCGCCGCGGCACCGCCGTGGCGCGGGAGTCGGCGGATCTGGTGCTGCTGCAGGATTCCTTCGCCGGCCTGGTGGAGGCCCTCGCCCTGGGCCGCCGGATTGAGGCCAACCTGCAGCGGGCCCTGGGGTACACCCTGGCGATCCACCTGCCGATCGTCGCCCTCAGCCTGGTGCCGCTGCTCTCCCCCCACCAGGGCCTGATCCTGCTGCCGGCGCACATCGCCCTGCTGCACCTGGTGATCGATCCGGCCTGCACCGTGGTGTTCGAGGCGCTGCCGGGCCCGCCGGGATTGATGGAGCGCCCGCCCCGCTCCCCCCGGGCCCCGCTGCTCAATCCGGCCACCTGGCACCGCGCCCTGGGGCAGGGCGCGGTGCTCAGCCTCGCGGCCCTCGCCCTGGCCCTCTGGCCCGGCCTGGCGCTGGAGGTGCGGCGCAGCCTGGCCTTCGCCCTGCTGTTGCTCGCCGGTGGCGCGCTGGTGGCGCTCAACGGTGACCGGCGCTCCGGACTGAGCCGCTGGTCGCTGGCCCTGAGCGCCGGGCTCTGGCTGGTGCTGATGGGCATCCCGCCGCTGCGGGAGCTGCTGCGCCTCGCGCCGCTTAGCCTCCCGCGGCTGCACCCCGTGTCAGGAACGCCGCGATGACCCTCCCCCTGCCGAACGATCCGGGCCTGGCCGCCTTCGGCTCCAGCCTCACCGCCATCAGCCTGGCGGAGCTGGGCGACAAGACGTTCTTCATGGCCCTGATCCTGGCCACCCGCCACCGGCGCCGCGACGTGTTCCTCGGCGCCTTCGCGGCGCTCACCGCCGTCACCCTCATCTCCCTGGCCCTGGGCTACGGGCTGCGGGAACTCCTCCCTGCCACGGTGGTGCCCTGGCTGGCGGCGGCGCTGTTTCTGGGCTTCGGCCTGAAGCTGCTGGTCGATGCCCAGGGGATGGCCGACAACGAGGCCCAGGAGGAGGAGAAGGAGGCGGAGGAAACGATCAACCAGGCGGAGGGTCGCCAGGGGCTGCGCCATGGCGGGGCGGTGATCCGCGAGTCTTTCGTGCTGGTGTTCCTCGCCGAGCTGGGGGATCGCACCCAGTTCGCCACCATTTTTCTGGCCACCGCCCCCGCCTTCACCCTCGCCGGACTGCTGGCCGGCACCCTGCTGGGCCATGCCCTCGTCACCTGGCTGGCGGTGGGGGCCGGCAACTGGATCGGCGGACGCATCCGCGAGCGGCTGCTCTACCGGCTCAGCGGCGGCCTGTTTCTGGTGTTCGGCCTGCTGTCCCTGCGGCAGGCGCTGGCCTGATCCCTGGCCCGGGCGGCCGTGGACGCCCCCGCGATCCATGGCCAGGTTGGGGCTGTCTCCCCTGCGCCTGGGTGCGGCCCATGCCTCCCCTTCCCTCCGCGCGCCGCCGGGCCCCAGTCCCGCCCGCCATTGTTCCGCCCGCCATGGCGCTGCTCGCCGCGGCGAGCCTGGGTCTGATCCCGCCCGCCGCCCTGGCCAATACCCTCGCCGACATCCAGCGCCTCGAGCAGCTGATCAACGCCACCGGCACCGAAACCCAGGTGCGGGATGACTGCAAACCCAACCACGCCGGTTACTTCGAGCGCGATGGGCGGGGGATCGAACGCCTCGTGGTCTGCCGCAACAATGTGGACCTGCGCGACATGGAGGCGGTCTGGGAGGTGATGGCCCATGAGGGCACGCACGTGATGCAGGCCTGCACCGGCGGCACGGCCCTGGAGGACGCCCAGATCCCCCGCACCCTGCGGGAACTGCGCAGCCTCGCCCCCCACTACGCCAAATTGATCCACGAGGGTTACCACCCCAGTGACCAGCGAATGGAGACGGAGGCCTTCTGGATGGAACTCCAGCCCGCGGAGGTGGTGATCGCCCTGTTTGAACGCAACTGCACCAACCGGCTGCGGCAGGAGCGGTGATGCCGAATCTTCCCTTCCCCCCGGTGCGGGGCCTCCGCCGCTGGGCGGTCACCCTCGGGATGGCCGCCCCGCTGCTGTGGGCCCCCGCCTCCCCCGGCCAGACCCCTCCCCCCCCGACGACCCCCACCGCCCCTGCGGCGACGGTGGCCCCCGACCCGACCGGCCGCGAGAAGGAACTGCTCGAGCGCATCAAGGCGTTGAAAACCCCGCGCCTGCGCAGCTTTGGCGCCTGCCGCTACGACTGGGGGGCCTGGCGCCTGAACAGCAAGGGCGTGCGCACCACCGGCAGCGAATGCGGCGATCCGCCCATCCGCGGCAGCGTGGCGGTGTACTGCGACACCCTGCAGATCAACCGCCGCGCCGGCGAGGGGCCGTGGGA
>JBIIND010000186.1:0-4384 GCA_044337665.1 Cyanobium sp. | reverse complement strand
GCCGCTGGCGACGAGCAGGCAGGGCCCGAAGGCCAGAAGCCAGGCCAGAAGCAGGGCTCTGGCCAGCGAGCCCGTGCCCGCCGCCGGCCAGACGAAAAACCAGGAATCCCTCAGTTGCGCGTACTCCTGGAGCGGCCGCTGCTCGGGGGGAACGGGACAGGGGGCCGTCTGGGCCGGAAGGCCTGCGGGGTCATTCATGCCGAAACGATCGCCTGGGGGCTCCGATAGCGGGATGCCTCGCCATGGCCCCAGAACGACTCCAGGTCGTAGAAGCTGCGTTCCTGGGGGGTGAGAACGTGGACGATCACGTCGCCGTAATCAAGCAGGACCCAGCGTCCCTCCCCCTGTCCCTCGCGCCGCAGGGGAAGGCGGCCGTCCTCCGCCTCAAGCCGCTCCTCCACCGAACGGGCGATGGCGCGTACCTGAACGTCACTGAGACCGCTGCAGATCACGAACCAGTCGGCCAGGGAGGACACCTCATCCACCCGGATCAAGCGGATGTCAACGGCCTTGCGGTCATCGCAGGCCTCGGCGGCAAGGCGGGCCAGAGCCGCGCTGTCGAGGGCGCCAGGGCGCTCAGCCATAGACGTTCTCGCTGCTGACGGACTGGCGGGAGCCCTGCTGCTGGGCCATCTCCGCGCGGGCCTTGCCGGCGCTCTTGCGCAGGGCCTCCAGGCGGTTTTCGTAGAAGCCGCGCCGGCGTTTCTTGCGGGTCTGCTCCACCAGCTCCTTCAGGGCTCCGCCCAGACTCTTATACGCGTTCGGGAGGCTGTAGCCGAAACGGCAGGCCAGGTCGATGGCGCGCTCATCGGCCAGGATCGCGTCCTGCAGACGTTTCTCTGTGTTGTTTTTCAGGTACAGGCGGTAGCCCGCGAAACCCGAAAGCCCCAGGGCCATCACCAGCAGCAGCCCATCCTGCACCCACAGCTCGCCGATGGCGCCGCCGAGACCGATCGCCAGGGCGGCCATCTCCCAGCCGTCCCGGGGCACCGCATCATTCTGGATGCGACCCACCTCGTGCCAGAAGAGGAGGTTGCGGTGGTCGAGGGCAAAGGCCTCCCACTTCTCCAGATCCACCTGGATCTCAATCTCGTCGCGGCCAATCTCCTCGATCGTGATCAGGGGGGGATCGACGGAGGCGGCAGCCTCCACAAACACCCAGCTCTGCATCTCCGGGGGGAGCAAGCCCTTCAGTCGCTGGAGTTCGCTCATCGAGGCAGGCGCTCGCTCATTGAGGTCAGGTCGGGGCAGGACGGGGGCAAGGGCCTGGAACCAACATCAGCAGATTAGCGATCACCCCCGCTTCGGGGGGGGGGTCAGGGGCGGGGGAAGACCGGACCGCGTGAGAGGCTGGGCCTGACCGGCCAAGCTTCGCCCATGCCCCGCCGCACGGATCTCAGGCGCATCCTGCTGCTGGGGTCCGGTCCGATCGTGATCGGCCAGGCCTGCGAGTTCGACTATTCCGGCACCCAGGCCTGCAAGGCCCTGCGGGCTGAGGGCTACGAGGTGGTTCTGGTGAACTCCAACCCCGCCTCGATCATGACCGATCCGGATCTGGCGGATCGCACCTACATCGAACCCCTCACCCCCGAGGTGGTGGCGCGGGTGATCGAGCTCGAGCGTCCCGATGCCCTGCTGCCCACGATGGGGGGCCAGACCGCCCTGAACCTGGCCGTCGCCCTCGCCGAGAACGGCACCCTGGCGCGGTTTGGCGTCGAGCTGATCGGCGCCAACCTGGACGCGATCCGCAAGGCGGAGGACAGGCTGCTGTTCAAGGAGGCGATGGCCCGCATCGGCGTGCGGGTGTGCCCCTCGGGCATCGCCAACAACCTGGAGGAGGCCCTGGTGGTGGGGGAGGCGATCGATGGATACCCCCGCATCATCCGCCCCGCCTTCACCCTCGGCGGCTCGGGCGGCGGCATCGCCTACAACCCCGAGGAGTTTCGCCAGATCTGCCAGAGCGGCCTGGATGCCAGCCCTGTCTCCCAGATCCTGATCGAACAATCACTGCTTGGCTGGAAGGAATTTGAGCTTGAGGTGATGCGGGATTCCGCCGATAATGTGGTGATTGTCTGCTCGATCGAGAACCTGGATCCGATGGGGGTGCATACGGGCGACTCGATCACGGTCGCACCCGCCCAAACCCTCACCGATCGCGAGTATCAGCGACTACGGGACCAATCGATCGCGATCATTCGAGAAATTGGGGTGGATACAGGTGGAAGCAACATTCAATTCGCCGTCAATCCCATCGATGGCGAGGTGGTGGTGATCGAGATGAACCCCCGCGTCTCCCGCTCCTCCGCCCTGGCCTCGAAGGCCACCGGCTTCCCGATCGCCAAGATCGCCGCCCGGCTGGCGGTGGGCTACAGCCTCGACGAGATCATCAACGACATCACCGGCGCCACCCCGGCCTGCTTTGAGCCCACGATTGATTATGTCGTCACCAAAATTCCCCGTTTCGCCTTCGAAAAATTCCGCGGCAGCCCGCCGGTGCTGACCACCTCGATGAAATCGGTGGGGGAGGCGATGGCGATCGGCCGTTGCTTCGAGGAATCCTTCCAGAAGGCCCTCCGCTCCCTCGAAATCGGCAGGGCCGGCTGGGGCTGCGACCGTCCGGATGGGCCCGTGGAACCGGGGGATCTGGAGCGGCAGCTGCGCATTCCCTCCCCGGATCGCATCTTTGCGGTGCGCGCCGCCATGGTCGCCGGCCGCAGTGACGCGGAGATCCACCAGTTCACCGCCATCGACCCGTGGTTCCTGGCGCGGTTGCGCCTGATCCTGGAGGCGGAACTGCGCTTGCTGCGGGGGCGCACCCTCGAGGACCTTGACGGCGAGGCGCTGCTGGAACTCAAGCAACTCGGCTTTGCCGATCGTCAGATCGGCTGGGCGCTGGGGGCTCCGGAACTGGAGGTGCGCCGCCATCGCCAGGCCCTGGGGGTGCGGCCGGTGTTCAAGACGGTGGACACCTGCGCCGCGGAGTTCGCCTCCAGCACCCCCTACCACTACGCCACCTACGAGCGACCGCTCGAGCGGTTGGAGAGCGACGGTCGCCTGGTGCCGCTGCCCCCCTCGGACGAGGTGAGCCTGGAGAAGCGGCGCAAGGTGATGATCCTCGGCGGCGGACCCAACCGCATCGGCCAGGGCATTGAATTCGACTACTGCTGCTGCCATGCCTCCTTTGCCCTGCGGGAGGCCGGCTTCGCCACGGTGATGGTCAACAGCAACCCCGAGACCGTATCCACCGATTACGACACCAGCGACCGGCTCTACTTCGAACCCCTCACCCTGGAGGACGTGCTCAATGTGATCGAGGCCGAGCGTCCGGAGGGGGTGATCGTGCAGTTCGGCGGCCAGACGCCGCTGAAGTTGGCGATCCCGCTGCTGCGCTGGCTGGATGGCGCCGAGGGCCTGGCCACCGGGACGCGGTTGTGGGGAACCTCGCCCGAATCGATCGACCGCGCGGAGGACCGGGAGCAGTTCGAAGCCATCCTGCGACGGCTGGAGATCCGCCAGCCTCGCAACGGCCTGGCCCGCAGTCCCGAGGAGGCGCGGCGGGTGGCGGAGCGCATCGGCTATCCCGTGGTGGTGCGTCCCAGCTATGTGCTGGGGGGGCGGGCGATGGAGGTGGTCTACGACGAGGAGGAGCTCAATCGCTACATGGCGGAAGCGATGTTGGTGGAGCCCGACCACCCGATCCTGATCGACCAGTTCCTCGAAAATGCGATCGAAGTGGATGTTGATGCCCTCTGCGACCGCGAGGGGCGGGTGGTGATCGGGGGCCTGATGGAGCACATCGAGCCCGCCGGGATCCACTCCGGTGACTCGGCCTGCGCCCTGCCCTCCGTCACCCTCTCGCCCGAGGTGCAGGCCACGATCCGCCGCTGGAGCGCCGATCTTGCCCTGGCCCTGGAGGTGCGGGGGCTGATCAACCTCCAGTTCGCCATCCAGCGGGACGGGGGCTTGGCTGGGGACGGTGAGCCCGGGCAGGAGACGGTCTTCATCATTGAGGCCAATCCACGGGCTTCCCGCACGGTGCCCTTCGTGGCCAAGGCCACCGGCGTTCCCCTGGCCAAGATCGCCAGCCAGCTGATGGCCGGACGCACCCTGGCGGAGCTGGGGCTGGTGAGCGAACCCGTTCCGCCGATGCAGACGGTCAAGGAGGCGGTGCTGCCCTTCAAGCGCTTCCCGGGCGCCGACATCCTGCTGGGCCCCGAGATGCGTTCCACCGGTGAGGTGATGGGCATTGCCCCCGGCTTCGGTCTGGCCTACGCCAAGGCGGAACTGGCGGCGGGCGAGGCCCTGCCCACCAGCGGCACGGTGTTTCTCTCCACCCACGATCGCGACAAGCCCAGTCTTGTGCCCGTTGCCCGGCGCCTGGCGG
>JBIIND010000185.1:0-4393 GCA_044337665.1 Cyanobium sp. | reverse complement strand
GAGGAGCTTCGCCGAGAATTCAAAAAGTCATTGGACGTCTTTCTTGAGGTATGCAAGGAGCAAGGAATCGAGCCCCGTAGACACTATTCAGGTAAGTTCAATCTTAGGATTCCGCCTGAACTACATGAGAAGTTGGCGATGACTGCGGAGGCGCAGGGAAAGAGTCTCAATTCGCTGGCTCAGGAAGCCCTTCAGAGAAGTGTCTCGGCGTAGAAGAACGGATAACATCACGATACAGAAGACGGGAGCAATGGCTGGCTTCTATGCCCAGATTCTCGCCCGCCGCTGATCTGGAGCGTTGGTTTCCCTGACCACCCTGCCCTCCGCTCGCCAGCCCGCCCGAGCCTCGCAAACCAGACGGCAGGAATCCATCCCGGGCTGTCGGATCCATGAGCCAGGTCGCGACGATGTTCACCCCTGGCAGGCTCCCTGAGTCACACCACCCAGATCTCCTCCAGATCGAGCCCCAGGCCCTCGGCCAGTTCGCCGCCCTCAAGCCGGCTGCCATTCTCGATCCGTTCCGCCATCCCCGGCTGGCCGCTCCGCCAGATCTCCACCGCCCGCTCGTGGGGCAGCAACAACCAGCCGAGGCGGGCGCCATTCGCCTGGTAGAGCTCCATCTTGCGGCGCGAGGCGCTGACGCCGCGGGGGCCTTCGTCGCTGGGGCTTGCGAACTCCACCACAACATCGGGGCAGAGGGGTGCGAAACCCCAGCAGGGCCGCGTCGGGGCTGAACACGGATCCATCCGGCAGGAGAAAGCCGCCTGAACTGTCGAAGACCATCCACCCTCCCCGCTGATCTGCCCACAGGAGCAGCCGCATGGTCAGGCGGGAGTTGCGGCTGCTGGTCTCGCTGCCCGTGGGGGTCATCAGGATCAACGTGCCATCGGCGGCCAGCTCAAGCACCGCCTCCGGATTGGCCTGGCACACCCGCTCGAACTGCTCCGGCGTCAGGCGCAGATCCGTGGGCAGCCGCAACGGCGCAGGCTCCAGATCCGGCGGGATGGGGGCGGGTGGGGGCGCCAGGACCATGGTGGGGTGCCAGCCTTAAGGCCCAATGTATCGGGGTTGGGCTGGCGCTCGGCTGCGGGGAAACTCAGCCGCGCAGGTGCCGCGACAACCGGGCCGGGGAGAAATGGAAACCCGCCTCAAGGGCGATGGCCACCACGGCGATGGGATCGGCGGCGGCCTCCACCTGCAGCTTGAGGGCGGGATCGGCCTCCACACGGGCGAGGAAGGCGGTGAGCTGGGCTTTGGACACGGAATTTTTTACGATTTCCTTATCACCCTAGGCAGCCCTCCGCCAGCAGCGTCCGCAACCCCGGCTCCAGCGCCGCAAACGCCCTCCCCCGGTGGCCGACCCGACCCTTGCTGGCCTTGTCCATCTCGGCGAAGGTGAGGCCCAGCTCCGGCACCAGGAACACCGGGTCATAGCCGAAGCCGCCTTCACCACGCGGGGCCTCACAGATCAGCCCCTCGCAGCGGCCCTCCACCTCCAGCCGCACCCCCCCATCGGGATCCGCCAGGGCCAGGGCGGCCACGAAGGCCGCCCGGCGATCCGGCAGTAGCCCCTGGGCGGCCCGTTCGCCGCTGGCGGCCGCCAGCTCCTCCAGCAACCGGGCGATGCGCGCCGCATCCGTGGCCGCATAGCGGGCCGAGAACACCCCCGGCGCGCCGCCCAGGGCCGCCACCGCCAGGCCGGAATCGTCCGCCAGGGCCCAGCAGCCGGTGGCGCGGGCCACCGCTTCCGCCTTCAGCCGGGCGTTCGCCGCGAAGGTGGCGCCCGTCTCCTCCACCTCCAGCCCCTCCGGCTGGGACCGCACCTCCAGGGAAAACTCCGCCAGCAGGGCCGCGAACTCCCGCAGCTTGCCCGCGTTGCCGCTGGCGATCACAAGCGGCGTGGCGTTCACACCGACTCCGCCAGCTGGCGCGCCCAACCAAGCACCTCCGCCACCCGCTCCCCGTCCGGAGCTTCGCAGTACAGGCGCAGCAGGGGCTCGGTGCCGGAGAAGCGAAGCATCAGCCAATGGCTCGGGCCCAATCGCAACTTCACCCCATCGGTGCTGATCACCTCCGTCACCGGCGCGCCGGCCACCTCCGTGGGCGGGGCCTTCGTAGTGGCTGGCGCCGCCGCAGCGCTGTTGCAGGGCGTCGATCCGCTGCCCCAGGGGCACGCCCCCCTCCACCAGCGCCTCCAGCAGCAGCAGGGCGGCGAACAGGGCATCCCGCTCGGGCAGGTGCATGCCGAAGCCCACCCCGCCCGATTCCTCACCCCCCACCAGCACCTCGCCGGCGAGCATGGCGGCGGCGATGTACTTGAACCCCACCGGCATCTCCACCACCTCCCGGCCCAGGTCTTCCGCCACCAGGCGCATCAGGTCGGAGCCGCTCACCGTTTTGATCACGGAGCCCCCCAGCTGCCGCGCCCGGGCCAGGTGGTCGATGAACAGGGGCATCAGCAGCTGGGTGCTGCAGAAGCGGCCGTTCTCATCCACCGCCGCGATGCGATCGCCGTCGCCATCGAACACGATCCCCACCGCCGGGCTGCCGGCGGCAGTGGAGGCCTTCACCTCCGCGATCAGCTCCGCCAGGTAGGGGGCCAGGGGTTCGGGCGGGTTGCCGCCGAACAGCGGATCCCGCTGGGAGCGGATCTCCCGCAGCGGGCAGGCCTCCCCCAGCAGGCCGCTCAGGCCGCCGGCCGCCGAGCCGTGCATCGGATCGACGATCACCCGCAGGCCGCTGGCCGCCAGACCCTGGGCGAGGGCGGCGGTGTCGACGCGGCCCCGCAAGCCGGCCAGATACTCCCCCATGGCATCGAAGCGGGGCGTTGCCCCGGCGATCGGCACTGTGATCCCGCCGGCCTCCAGGCGCCGCTCCACCCGCTGGGTGAAATCCCCCTCCACCGAGCCGCCGAAGGGTCCCTTGATCTTCAGGCCCAGCCATTCCGGCGGGTTGTGGCTGGCGGTGATCACCAGTGCCCCCAGGGCCCGGCGTTCCACCACCGCCCAGCTGGCGGCGGGCGTGGGGATCGGCTTGGCGGCCAGCAGCGGCTCCAGTCCCGCGCCGCGCACCGCCGCGCCGATCGCCTCCGCCAGCTCCGGCGCCAGGAAGCGGCGGTCGTAGCCGATCACCACGGTGCGGCTCTCCAGGCCGGCGGGGGCGCTGCTCTCCAGCTCCCGCGCCGCCGCGGCCGCCACCGGCAGCAGGCGCTCCACCGTGATGTCCACCCCGAGGATGCCGCGCCATCCATCGGTGCCGAAGGCGATCGGGCTGGCCTCCAGGGGCAGGGGGGCAGAGGCCATGGGCGCGAGGGACCGGAACACGGATGGAACCTCCTGTAGCAGAGGCCACCGGCGGCAACCGCGGCCGGAGTGCCGGACCGGCGGCAGGCCACTGCCGGTGCACGGGCACTCCTACGGTGGATCCATGCCGTCGCCGTTCCGACCGGCCCTCGCCGCTCCGCCCCCCCCACCCCTCACCGATCGGCTGCTGCGCAGCTGGCTGCGCTGCCGCCGCCGGGCCTGGCTCGACCGGCACGGGCCCCAGGAGCGTCGCCGGTGGAGCGCCCATCGGGCCCTGGCCCTCGAGGAGCAGCTGCGGGGCTTCCAGAGCCTGCTGCCGAAGCGTCCGGCCCGCGGTGAGGCCGCCTGTGGGGCCGGGGAAGCGGGCGTGGTGGGGCTGCGCCTGCGCGGCGAGGCGGCGGATCGCACCCCGATCGAGGCCCACCCTCCCCTGCTGCAGAAGGTGGAGGGTCCGAGCCGCTGGGGGGCGCACCGCTACCGGCCGGTGCTCGGCCGCCAGGGACGGCGCACCACCCGGGAACACCGGCTGCTGCTGGCCCTCTGGGGTCGTTTGCTCGCCGACCACCAGGGCGGCCCCGTGCCCGATGGCCTGGTGCTCGCCGGGGGCGCCCCGCGGCTGGAGCGGGAGACCGTGCACCTGGGCGAATCGCTGCAGCGCCAGCTCGACGACAGCCTCGCCCGCCTGGCGGCGGACCTGCGGCGGGCCGAGCCGCCACCGTTGGTGAGCGACCGCAAGAAGTGCACCCTCTGCAGCTGGCGCGGCCTGTGCGACGAGGCGGCGGCCCAGGAGGGCCATCTCAGCGAGGTGAGCGGCATCGGCGGCAAGCGCCGCGAGCTGCTGCTGGCCCTGGGCATCACCAGCCTGGCCGACCTGGCGGCCGCCGATCCGGAACAGCTGGCGGAAGATCTCGCCGCCGACGGCGAACAGCACCGGGAGGTGGCGGGCCAGCTGGTGGCCCAGGCGCGGGTGCAGGCGGCTGGCGCACCGCAGCGCCGCGGGGAGATCGCAGCGGCCCTGCCGGAGCTGGAGAGGGCCCCCGGGGTGCTCCTTTACGACATCGAATCGGATCCCGACGCCCGCGACGACTTCC
>JBIIND010000184.1:0-4394 GCA_044337665.1 Cyanobium sp. | reverse complement strand
CCGCCACGCCGCCTTCCATCCGGTGCCCACGGATCGGGAGAGCCCCCAGGCCAGTGCGGTCGCTTACGGAGAAATTCTGGCGGAGCTCTGCGTCGGAAATCCCCCCACCCTGGATGTGCTCCTGCTGGGTCTTGGCGACGATGGGCATACGGCCTCCCTCTTCCCAGGCAGTCCCGCCCTGGCGGTGGTCGACCGCAACGCCGCCGTAGGGGAGGGAAAGGGACTGCCCCGCATCACCCTCACCGCTCCGGTGCTGTCGGCGGCTCGCCAGGTGATCTTCCTGGTGAGTGGCGCCGGGAAACGCCAGGCACTCGCCAGGTTGCTGGATGCCCAGGAACCGGTGGAGCGCACCCCCGCCCGGCTGGTCCGCCCCCTGCGGGAGGTGCTGATCCTCGCCGACGCCGCCGCCGCCGAGGGACTGCCTGAACGCGCCACCGCCTGAGGCCTGGCTCCTGCCGTTTTCCCTGGCCGCCGAGCGCCAGACTGGTGACCCGTTCCGGTCCCGCCACGGCCCCCCTCCTCCGTCATGGATTCCGCCAGCGCCGAGCCCCTGTCCCCGTCGGCCCGCAGCCTGGTGCGCGGCGACGGTTTCGCTGGCTGGCACGCCCTGAATGACACCGTGATGGGGGGCCGCAGCAGCGGCGCCTGCACGGTGGGACCCGAAGGTCTGCGGTTTGACGGCGAGGTGGTGGCGGAGGGGGGCGGCTTCGTCTCGGTTCGCTCGCCCCTGTTCTCGCCTCCGCTCGACCTCTCCGCCGCCAGCGGACTGGCGTTGCATCTGCGCGGCGAGGGGCGCCGCTTCAAGCTGGCCGTGGCGTGCGCCGATGGCATGGCCGGCCTGACGGAACTGATCCCAGGGGGGCTGCGCTGGGTGTGCGAGTTCGCCACGGAGCCGGAGGCGATCAGCCGGGTCCCGATCCGCTTCGCGGATCTGATCCCTTCGGTGCGAGCCCGGCCCGTGGAAGGGCTGCCCCTGCGCTTTGCTCCGTCCCGCATCACCCGGCTGCAGCTTCTCCATTCCCGTTTCGGGGATGATGGCGGCCCCAACAGCGGCTTTCGGGCGGGGCCGATCCACCTGGAGATCCATGGGATCGATGCCCTGGTCTGACGCCGCCAATACGGATCTCAGCCGCCTGGTGGCTGCCGCCGCCGACCTGTGCCGCAGGCCCCTGCGCCATGGGGTGGTGCTCACCTCCCCTGCGGAACAGGAGGAGGACTGGAGCCTGCGGATCGAGGCCCGCTCGCCGGAGGGGGAAAGGCTGGTGGCGGAGGATCTGGAGCTGGAGATCTACCGCAGTGGCGAGGATCTCCATCTCACCCTGGCCTGGAGGGAGTTCGACAGCCGTCCCATGCTCTGGCAGGGCAGCCATCCCGTCTGGATGAGCGCCCAAGGGGAACGCTGTGAGCGTCCCGTCGATGGCCTGCCGCTGGAAGCACTGGCACGGCGCCTGCGGGCCCTGCTCGTGCCCGGCTGAGATCGCTGCGGTGGGAATCAGGGGGGAGGCTGGTCGGTGACGGCCCCCAGGCTGCTGCTGCTCACCTGCCGGGCGTACTTACCCAGCACACCGGTGCGATAGCGCGGTTCTGGCTTCACCCAGGCCGCACGGCGTCGTCCCAGCTCTTCCTCGTCCACAAGGAGCTCGATCCGCAGCTGGTGGGCATCCACCATGATGCTGTCGCCCTCCTGCACCAGGGCGATCAGGCCTCCGGCGGCGGCCTCCGGGGCAACGTGGCCCACCACCATGCCGTAAGTGCCGCCACTGAAGCGGCCATCGGTGATCAGGGCGACCTTGTCGCCGAGGCCTTCGCCGATGATCGCGGCCGTCGGCGCGAGCATCTCCCGCATGCCCGGCCCGCCCACCGGCCCTTCGTACCGGATCACCACCACATCGCCCTCCCGGATGCGCTTGGCGAGGATCGCGGCCAGGGCCTCCTCCTCGCTTTCAAACACCCTCGCGGGGCCGGTGATCGAGGGGTTCTTGACGCCGCTGATCTTGGCCACGCTGCCCTCACGGGCGAGGTTGCCCTTGAGGATGGCCAGGTGTCCCTTGGCGTACAGCGGGCGGCTGAGGGGTCGGATCACGTCCTGCCCCGCCGGGGGCTCGCTCGGCACGTCGGCCAGCACCTCCCGCAGGGTGCGGTCTTCGACCGTGCGGCAGTCGCCGTGGAGCAGACCTGCGTCGAGGAGCAGCTTCATCACCTGCGGGATGCCACCGGCCCTGTGCAGATCCACGGTCACGTAGCGGCCGCTGGGCTTGAGGTCGCAGATCACGGGGACCCGCTGGCGGATCGTCTCGAAGTCGTCGATGCTCAGGGGGACGCCGGCGGTGCGGGCCACGGCAAGCAGATGCAGCACCGAGTTGGTGGAGCCGCCCACCGCCATGATCACGCTGATGGCGTTCTCAAAGGCCTGGCGGTTCAGCAGATCGCGGGGCCTGATGTTGCGGGACACCGCCTGCACCAGCACCTCGGCGCTGCGGGCGGCGCTGTCGGCCTTCTCGGGATCCTCCGCCGCCATGGTGGAGCTGTAGGGAAGGCTGAGGCCCATCGCTTCGAAGGCGGCGCTCATCGTGTTGGCGGTGAACATGCCACCGCAGCTTCCCGCTCCAGGGCAGGCGTTCTTCTCGATCGCGGTCAGCTCCTCCACGTCGATCCGGCCACCGCTGTACTGGCCCACCGCCTCGAAGGCGCTCACCACGGTGAGGTCACAGGCGCCGAGCCGGCCGGGCTTGATCGTGCCGCCGTAGACAAACACCGCCGGGATGTTCATGCGCGCCATGGCCAGCATGGCGCCGGGCATGTTCTTGTCGCAGCCGCCGATCGCCAGCAGGCCATCCATGCTCTGGGCGTTGCAGGCGGTCTCGATCGAATCAGCGATCACCTCGCGGCTCACCAGGGAATACTTCATCCCCTCGGTGCCCATCGAGATGCCATCGCTCACGGTGATCGTGCCGAACATCTGGGGCATGGCGCCGGCGGCCAGGGCGGCGGCCTCGGCGCGGTGGGCCAGATCGTTCAGGCCGATGTTGCAGGGCGTGATTGTGCTGTAGCCGTTGGCGATGCCCAGGATCGGCTTGGTGAAGTCGTCGTCGCCGAATCCCACCGCCCGCAGCATCGCCCGGTTGGGGGAGCGCTGGATTCCCTGGGTGATGGCGGCGGAGCGAAGCATGGGGGCGGGAGGCTGGTGTTCCGAACCTACCGAGGGGGCCGCTCAGTTCTGGGGCTGCATGCGCTCCAGCTGGCGCCGCACCTCATCGATCGCCTGGTTGAGCTGCTGGACCCGGTCGTGCAGCTGGGCATCGAGGGGAGGGCGCTCCAGATCGTGGGGAGCGATCTCGGGTTGGTGGAGAACCCGCCGGGCCTGGTGCTCGAAGCGCCGCCGCTCGGAGCGGTTCAACAGCCACCAGGCCAGGCCTGCGGCGCCGACCAGACCGCCGGCGAGGGCACTGGCCAGAATCGCGCCGCCGCCACCGCGCGCCACGGAATCAGCCCTGGAATCAGGCATCGGCGAAGGGCCAGGCAGGCAGCAAAGAAGCCAGCCTAGGCGGGCGGAGACGTCTCAACCGCCGTAGAGCCTCCGCGCCGCATCGCCGAAGCCGGGTCGCAGCCGCCGCTGCTCATCCACCTCCGGATCGATGCCGGCCGCATAGATCGTGAGCTCGGGGAAGCGCTCGCCCACCAGCTTGAGCCCGGGCGCTCCACAGAGGCTGGTGATCACCCGCAGGCGCGCTCCACTCACCCCCAGGGCGGCCAGGCGCTCCAGCAGGGCCACGAGGGTGGCGCCACTGGCGAGCACCGGCAGGAACACCAGCACCCCCATCCGCTCAGCGATCGTGGCCGGCAGATCATCGAGGTACCAGTGGCAGTGCCCATCGGCCCCGCCGGCCTGCAGGCCCACATGGGCCACCCGCGCGGCGGGTAGCACCGTGCGCGCCCCATCCCAGAGCCCCAGGCCGCCCCGCAACACCGGAATCGCCAGGACCGGCACCGCCGGATCGATCACCCGGCCCTCGCAGCGCCCCAGGGGGGTTTCCACCTCGACGCTCCGCTCCGGCAGCCAGTCCCGCAGGGCTTCGTAGGTGAGCCAACGCCCCAGTTCCGTCATCGCCGTGGCGAACAGGGGCGGTGGGGTCTGGCGGTCCCGCAGGAGGGTGAGCCAGTGGCCGATCAGGGGGTGGGGGGGAACCACCACCCGCAGGGTCATGCCCATGACTGCCATAACTTGTCGGTTCACCGTAAGCCTGAGGCCATGGGGGCACACCTGCGCCACGCCATCACCGCGCTGGCCGTTCGGCTGCGACCCGTGCTGCTCGCTGTGCTGCTGCTGCTGCTGCACGTGGGCCCGCTGGCGGCGCCGGCGGCGGCGATCACGGCTCCGGAGCTGCGCTCCCAGC
>JBIIND010000183.1:0-4401 GCA_044337665.1 Cyanobium sp. | reverse complement strand
TCCAGGGAGTCGCTGTAGTTGCCCTCGAAACGCTCGAGCCGCCCATCCGTAAAGCAGAACAATCGGTCCACGGTGCGGTCGAGGAACCAGCGATCGTGCGAGACCACCACCACGCAACCGCGGAAGTCGTCGAGGAAGTCCTCCAGCACCGCCAGGGTGTGCACGTCCAGGTCGTTGGTGGGTTCATCCAGCAGAAGCACGTTGGGGGCCGCCATCAGAAGCCGGCAGAGGTGCAGCCGCCGCCGCTCACCGCCCGAAAGCTTCGCCACGGGCTGGTGCTGCTGGGCGGGCGGGAACAGGAAGCGCTCCAGCAGCTGGGAGGCGCTCAATTCGCGGCCGTCCACCAGCACCTGGCTCGCCGCTTCCGTCACCACATCGATCACCTTCCGCTCCCCGCCCCGCCCGGATGCGCCGTCCTGCAGCACGGAGCTGTGCTGGTCGAAGTAGGCCAGCTTCACCGTCCCCCCCAGCTCCAGCCGCCCGCCGGCCGGGGGGCGCCGGCCGGCGATCACCTCCAGCAGGCTCGATTTCCCCGATCCGTTCGGGCCGATGATCCCCACCCGGTCCTCCGGGTCGAAGTCGTAGGCGAAGCCTTCCAGCAGCGTTCGCTCCCCCACGGCCACCGCCAGGCCCTCCGCGGAGATCACGCGCCGGCCCAGTCGCTGGGCCGTCGTCGCCATCGCCACGCGCCCCTGGGCCTGGCGTGGGGGGATCTCCCGCAGGGCCGCGATGCGCTGCAGCCGGGCCTTCTGCTTGGTGCTGCGGGCCTTCGGCCCGCGTCGCAGCCAGGCCAATTCCCGCCGCAGCGTCCCCCGCAGGCGGGCGGCACCGGCCGCCTCGGCCGCCTCCTCCTGGGCCCGGATCTCCAGATAACGCCCGTAGCCCCCCTCGTAGGTCCGCGCCTCGCCCCCCTCCACCGCCACGATCCGCCGGGTCACCCGATCGAGGAGGTAACGGTCGTGGGTGACCAGCACCAGGGCGCCGGGAAAGCGCATCAGCCACTCCTGCAACCACTCCACCCCCTCGGCGTCGAGATGGTTGGTGGGCTCATCCAGCAGGAGAACATCCGGTGCGGCCACCAGCGCCGCCGCCAGGGCCACGCGACGGCGGTTGCCTCCGGAGAGCTCGCCGACGCGGCGTCGCACGTCCGCCACCCCCAGCCGCTCCAACACCTCCCGGCACTGCTGCTCCAGTCCCCAGGCGTCCAGGTCGTCCATGCGGCGGTGCAGATCCCCGAGCCGCGCCAACAGCGCCGGGTCGTCCCCGGCGACGGCGAGGGCCTGGCTGAGCCCTTCGTGCTCCCCCAGCAGGGCCTGCCGCTCCCCACCCCCGGCGAACACCGCCTCCAGCACGGTGGCCTCCGGGTCGATGCTGGGTTCCTGCTCCATCCGCACCACCCGCAGGCGGGGGGCCACCCGGCGCTCGCCCCGGTCCAGGGGCTCCTCGCCGGCCAGCACCCGCAACAACGTGCTCTTGCCGGCCCCGTTGGGGCCGATCAGCCCCAGCCGCTCCCGTTCGCCCACGTGCAGGTCGAGGTTGGCGAAGAGGGACCGCAGGCCGAAGTCGCGGCTGGCCCCCACCAGGCTGAGCAGGCTCATTGATCGCCATCGGGTCGGCTGCGCTGCTGCTCCAGCCAGAGGAACACGCTCTTGTCGCCCACGTCGGCGGCGGCGGGCATCGGCAGCTTGCGCAGGGTGAGCACGAGCAGCAGCACCGCCTCGATCCCCAGCAGCCCCACGGTGGTCCCCTCGCTCAGCAGGCCGGTCAGCCGACCGAGCAGCGCCACCGGCAGCAGCAGGGTGACGCCGATCGCCTCGGGCCGGCGGAAGCAGAAGAACTCCTTGAAGCCCACGCCGGCCAGGGCCGCGAAGAAGGGTCCGATCGCCAGGATCCACAGGGGCTGCGCCGCCAGCGTGGGCAGGAGCGCGGCGCCGCCGACGCGGCCCGCCAGAACCAGGCCCCCCCCGCAGCCCAGGAGCCAGAACAGCTGCAGCAGCCGGTGCAGCGGCCTCAGATAGATGTGGATCCAGCGCAGCGCCAGCCCCAGGCCGACGGCCATCACCACCAGCCACGGCCAGAGGAGCTCCGGTCCCGCCGCCCGCCATTGGGCGAGCAGGGCCAGTTGGGCCACGGCCACCGCGCCCAGCGCCAGGCGGTAGGCCAGCACCTCGCGCCGGTCGCGGGCGGTGATCGTGTACGGGCCGTAGACCCCCTCAAAGACCGCGTCGTCGGCGGGGAGGGCGATGGTGCTGCTCATGTCCTGCCGGGGGGCTCGCATCCCACCAGTGTGGCGAGATCCGGCCCCGCCGGGACGATGCCGGAGGGATGCAGTGGGAACAGGGCGCCGAAGTAATCGGCCCGCCAGGCTTCGGCGCAGCAGGTGGCGGCCACCCCCGGCAGGCCGTAGAAGCGGGAGCGCCAGCGCCACAGGGCCGGCAGCTGCCAGAGCGGTTGCCGGCTGGCCCCGAACAGCGGCGCGTACACCAGCTCCAGCCGCATCAACGTGGGGAACAGCACCACATCGGCCAGGGTCGGCTCGGGGCCGCCCAGCCACGGTCCCCGGGCCGCCAGTTCCTGCTCCACCGCCGCCAGGGTGTCGAACAGCTGGCCGACCGCTTCTTCGTAGGCCGCCTGGGTGCGGGCGAAGCCGCAGCGGTAGACACCGTCATTGACGGTTCCCTGCAGGCGCTCGCGCCAGGCGTCGATCTCCGCCCGCAGCGGTTCGGGGTTCAGGCGCGGCGTCCCCTCCGGCGCCGGCCAGAGGTCGAGCAGCTCGATCAACCGCGCGCTCTCGTTCAGCACCAGCCGCTCCTGCCGCCGCGACCACAACGCCGGCACGGTGGCGGGGGCATCGACGGCGGCGCCACTGCGGCGGTAGAGCTGGCGCAGGGTGTCGCAGCCGGCGAAGGGGGTGGCGAACCGCCAGCGCCCGGCGGCCGGATCGGGTTCCACCACCAGGATCTCGATGGTCTCCCCGAGCCGGCGCAGGCAGCACATCAGCCAGGCCCGGTGGGCCCACGGGCAGCTGCGCCCCACGATCAGCACATGGCCGCCCTCCACCGCGGCGTCCTCCGGTAACGGCGGCAGTGCGGCGAAGGCGGCGGCGGGGCGCCGGTAGCGGCCGGCCGCGTCGGCGGGTCCCAGTCCGCCCATCAGCACCCGCCACTGCTGGCGCCAGAGACAGCGGGCCGACTGGACCAGGACCGCGGGGGGGGGCATGGCGCGGGGGCGGCGGAATCCCCCGATCCTGCGTCAGGCTGGGTCGGGAAAACCGCAGCGAAGGCCATGGGCAAGGTGCTGGTGGTGGCCGCCACCCACGGCAATGAGCGCAATGCCGGCTGGCTGCTGGAGGGCTGGCAACGGCATCCCCGCTCCTTGCGGCGTGCCGGCCTGGCCCTGGAGCTCACGATCGGGAACCCCGAGGCCTGGGCCGCCTGCCTCCGCTATGTCGAGCGGGACCTCAACCGCAGCTTCGATCCCGCCCTGCTGGCCGACCCAGCCCGTCCGGAGTGGGAGGTGCGGCGGGCCCGGGAGCTGCTGGAGCGCTACGGGCCCGCGGGCAGCGCCCCCTGCCCTGTGGCAATCGATCTGCACAGCACCACCGCCGCCATGGGCAACTCCCTGGTGGTCTATGGCCGCCGCCCGGCCGACCTGGCGCTGGCGGCGGCGATTCAGGGGCAGCTGGGGTTGCCGATCTACCTCCACGAGGGGGACCCGTCCCAGACCGGTTACCTGGCGGAGCGCTGGCCCTGCGGCCTGGTGATTGAGGTGGGGCCCGTGCCCCAGGGTGTGCTGACCGCCCGCCTGTGCCGCCAGAGCCAGCTCGCCCTGGAGTCGGCCCTGGAGCAGCTGGCCCTGGCGCGGGCCGGTCGCCTGCCCCAGCCCCGGGCCCTTGTGGTGCATCGCCACCTGGGCAGTGTGGATCTGCCCCGCCACCGTGATGGCAGCCCCAGCGCCACGCTCCATCCGCTCCGCCAGAGCCGCGACTGGCAGCCCCTGCGGCCGGGGGATCCGCTCTTCCTCACAGGCTCCGGAGTCAGCCTCCCCTATGAGCCACCCGACGGGGTGGAGCCGGGCCCGGTCTGGGCGGTGTTCATCAACGAGGCGGCCTACGGCGAGAAGGGAATCGCCCTGGGCCTGACACGCCGGGAGGTGTGGCCTCGGGATCCAGCCTGGGCGGAGGCTCTGCAGGAGCTGGCCGCCGATCTGGAGCCCGAGGTCGTCTGATCAGCTCCAGACGCCGCTCCGTCGTTTCGGGCGTTGCTTCCACGGTCGGGGACTGCCGTCATAGAGGATCGCCTCCACCCGCCGCCCATCACGGGAGACGCGGATCACGGTCTCCCGACTGGGGGACTTCCCCGCCTCCTGCCAGCCCGGGGGGCCTCCGGGGATGCGGAACAC
>JBIIND010000182.1:0-4419 GCA_044337665.1 Cyanobium sp. | reverse complement strand
ACGCCGCTCTGCCACCTGGTGAGCATGGGGTCGGTGGCGGAGGTGATAGATGCGGCGATCGAGGCGGTTTCCGCCTGGGATCCGGGGCGGCTGGCGTTCCACACCGCCGCCCAGGCCTCCGACTTCCAGCTGGCGGAACCGCCGCGGCTGGTGGGGAATGGTTTTGACCTGAGCCGCTATCACCCCGCCGCCGCCGATCGGGTGGAGCCAGTGCTGGGCTGGGCTGGTCGGATCTCCCCGGAGAAGGGTCTGGAGGATGCCGCCCGGGTGGCCGCCCGACTCGGTTTGCCCTTGCGGGTATGGGGGTTACGGGAGGACGAGGCCTATGCGGTGGCGGTCGAGCGCTGCGTGCCGCCCGGCACCATCCAGTGGCGCGGCTTCCAGCCCACCGACCGCCTTCAGGCCGAGCTGGGCTGCTGCCGGGTGTTCCTGAATACACCCCGTTGGAACGAGGCCTTCGGCAACGTGGTGGTGGAGGCGATGGCCTGTGGGGTGCCGGTGGCGGCCTACGCCCGCGGCGGCCCCGGTGAGCTGGTGCGCGAGGCAATCAACGGCGCCCTGGCCGCCCCTGATGATCTGGAGGCCCTCGCCGCGGCGGTGCAGCGGGCGGCGTCCGTGGATCGCGCCGCCTGCCGCGCCTGGGCGGAGGCGCACCACAGCCCGGAAGCCTTCACGGCGCGGATTGAGGCGTGGTTGCAGGCTGCGGCGTCGGCGTCGCCCGGCTGACCCGCACCAGGCCTCGACTGGCCCCGGAATCCGGGTCAACCGTGCGCATCGCCCGCCACAGGCTCGCGGTGGGCACCCACACCGACGGGTAGCGGTAGCGCGCCACGTCGAGGACCAGCACCCGATCCCCGCTGGGGTCGTAAGCCCCCAGCGGGGAGATGTGGCCGCCCCCCTGCTGCCCGAGGGCGGGTCGGTGGTAGTTCACGAGCAGCCTGTCCTTCGGATCCGACAGGCTCCGCAGCAGCAGCCCGCGGAACTGGGGGAGGCTCAACCGATCCCCATGCCAGCGCTGCACCTCCATCCCCTGGGCGGCCAGAAGGCCAGCCAGCTGGGCCAGGGTCATGCCGCGACGGGCCACGCTGTCCGCCGTTGCGATGGGGGTGGTCGCTGGAGAGGTGAAGAGGTTCTCCTGGGTCCAGAAGCGATAGGCGCCGTAGCCGGGAGTTCGGGGGGCTGGCACCCCCAGGCTGTTGAGGGCCATCACGGAGCTGGCGACACCGCAGTAGGCCAGGTTTGCCTGGGTGACGAACCACTCCACCAGCGGTAGGAAGTCGGCCCGCACCCGGCTGCGGTACAGGAGCCCCTGCCCCGCCGGCTCCGGCAGCGGGATCAGCCCCTCCCCCAGGGCGGAAGCGCCGGAGCCGAACCAGGCGGACCCGCCGGTGACCAGCGCCAACACCAGGGCGTGGGCGATCCGGCGTCTCATTGCAGCCGCAGCGGCACCAGTTCCAGGACCCGCTCCCTCGCCGCCAGGGTCAACTGGATTCCCGCGCCCGTGCCGTCCTCCAGGGGCAGATCACCCGGGGACAGCCGGCCATGACGACCCGACCCCCCCCCGTCCAGTCGCAGCCCCACCAGGGGCACATCGTCCCCACACAGGTCGACCAGCGCGTCCCCCCGCTCCCGGAAGCGCAGTCCGATCTGTCCCAGGTCGCCCCGCTGGCAGAGGCGCAGATCCCCCACCCGCAGGCGCTTGAGCTGACCGTCACGGCTGGCCAGCACCACCCCGCCCTCGCCGCCCCCCGCCACACAGGTCGCCCCCACCACCGTCTCACCGGGAAGGAGGCGCAGCAGCAGCGGCCCCTGGGCGGTGCGGCCCAGCAGCGGCAGATTCGAGTCGTTCACCGCCAGCCGCAGCAGCCGACCGGTGCTGCTGGCCACCACCAGATCCTCCCCTTCCCGACAGGCCACCACCCGTCGCAACTCCACCCCGTCCTTGAGTTTCAGCACCGTGGCAGCACGGCCGGAGAGTTCCAGGAAGTCGGCGATCGCCATCCGCTTGAAGCGCCCATCGCTGCTCAGCAGACCGAGGCTGCCCTCGGCCGGGTTCGGCACCGGCAGCACCTGCACCACGGAAGCGCCGCTGAGGCTGTCGGGCAGGAACCGCTCGACGCTGCCGGGCTGCTGCCCGGCGAATTCCCAGCGCAGGGGGGCCACCCGGCCATCGGCACTGAAGGCCAGGAGCTGGGGGTGGGTGGCCACGGGCAGCAACAGGCGCGCCGGCGGCGGCTGCTCGCCCAGCTCGGCGGTTTCCTCCAGGTGCAGGCGACCCAGCACCTGGGCGGTCACGATGCGCAGGGTGCCATCGCTCTGGAGCAGCAGGCGACCGTCGCTCGCCAGGCCCTCGAAGGCCTGTTGCCGCTGCAGTTCCGCGTTCGGTCGCAGCGCTGCGCTGCGCTGAACCGCCAGCTCATCCCCCCCCTCCACCAGGCGGGTGCGGCGGGGTGTGGCGTAGCGCTTCCTGAGCGCTTTCAGCTCCGTGACCATCGCGTCGAGCAGGCTGCCCCGCTCATCGAGCAGGTGGCGGAGGCGTGTGCGTTCCTCCCGCCGCTCCTCCGCCTCCTTGCGCAGGCTCTCCTGCTCCAGGCCGGTGAGGCGCCGCAGCGGCATCGCGAGCACGGCATCGGCCTGGCGCTCGCTCAGATCGAGGTGCACCTGCAGGCTGGCCCTGGCCGCGGCCGCGTCGGCGGCCGCGGTGATCATTTCGATCACGTCGCGCAGCTGCGCGAGGGCCCGGATCAGACCCTCCACCACCTCCAGGCGTTCCTCGCAGCGCGTCAGGGCGTGGCGGGTCCGGCGGATCAGGGTGAGTTCGCGGTACTCGAGAAACTGCTGCAGCAGCTGGCGCAGGCTGAGCTGCACCGGCTGGCCGTTCACCAGGGCCAGCAGGATCGCGCCGAAGTTGCTCTGCAGGGCGGTGCGGCGCTGCAGTTCCGCCAGCACGGTTTCCGTGATCGCATCGCGGCGCAGCTCGACCACGACGCGCATGCCGTCGCGGTCGCTCTCGTCCCGGATGTCGGCGATGCCGTTGATCCGGCCCTCGTTGACCTGTTCCGCCAGCTTCTCGATCCAGCCAGCCTTGCTGAGTTGATAGGGAAGCTCCGTGACCACGATGGCGTTGCGGCGATGGCGCCCCTTACCGGGCTGGACCTCCTCCACGTGGGTGATTCCCCGCATCGGGATGCTGCCCCGGCCCGTGAGGTAGGTGTCCCGCAGACCAGCGCCGACGAGAACCTCTCCGCCGGTGGGGAAATCGGGCCCGGGAACCAGCTCGAGCAGCTTCTCGTCGCTGAGGTCGGGCCGGCGGATCAGGGCGATCAGGGCATCGACGACCTCGCCCAGGTTGTGGGGGGGAATGCTCGTGGCCATGCCCACGGCGATGCCGGAGCAGCCATTGAGCAGCAGAAAGGGCAGTTGGGCCGGCAGCACCGTCGGCTCCTGCTGGGAGCCGTCGAAGTTGGGGGCGAAATCGACGGTGTCGCTGCCGATCTCCTCCAACATGGCTTCGTTGGCGATCGGCGCCAGCCGGGTCTCGGTGTAGCGCATCGCCGCCGGTGGATCGTCGTCCACCGAGCCGAAATTGCCATGCCCATCGAGCAGGGGGTGGCGGCTGGCAAAGGTCTGCACCAGGCGCACCAGCGCGTCATAGACCGCCTGATCCCCGTGGGGGTGGTACTTGCCGAGCACATCCCCCACCACCCGGGCGCATTTGCGGTAGGGCCGGTCGGGGGTCAGGCCCAGCTCATGCATCGCGAACAGGATGCGGCGCTGAACCGGCTTGAGGCCGTCCCTGACGTCGGGCAGGGCCCGCCCGACGATGACGCTCATCGCGTACTCGAGGTACGACCTCTGCATCTCCTGATGCAGGGCGATCGGCTCGATCCGGTCGTCCCGGTCGTCGTCGCCGTTCGGTGTCGTGCGGCGGTCCTCGGCCATCCGGTGCTGGGGTTTGGGGGCGGAAGACGGGGCTCAGCCTACTGATGGCGGTCCGCCGTTCCACGCCTCAGGGTTCGCCGCCGGATCCACCATCCACTGTGGCATTGGCCATCGCCCGCTCCACAACCAGTTTCAGCTCCGGCTGGCTCAGCAGCTGCCGGGTGGCAGAGCGCAGCTTTGCGCCCCAGAGCTGCTCTTTCTGGTAGGAATCCATCACGTAGTTCGGCTGCTCGGTAAGGGCGGCCTCCGCCAGGCGCAAGGCTTCGTTCCGCTGCCCCGGATCGGTGGCGAACAGGCCGGCGGCCAGGGCCAGCGACGTTTCGGGCACGTCCGGCTTGATGGTCATCACCTTCCGCCAGCGCTCCAGTGCGGCCGGGCGGCGGTCCGCCTCCCACAACACCAGCCCCTGGTTGTTGATCGCCTCCCAGAAATCCTTTCGCAGCTTCGCCGCCTGCCCGAACGACCCCAGGGCCTTGT
>JBIIND010000181.1:0-4420 GCA_044337665.1 Cyanobium sp. | reverse complement strand
CCGCAGCGGCACCGTCCTCGAGCCGGGAGAGGAGGAGGTCGAGGAGGCGTGGCGCCAGGCGCTGGAGGAGCAACTGCGGCGCCAACGGGGCGAGGAGCTGCGACTGGGGTTCTGCCAGGTGGGCCCGCAGCGGGACGAGATCGAGCTGCGGCTGGCGGAGCAGCCGGCCCGTCGCTATGGCTCCGCTGGCCAGCAGCGCACGTTGGTGCTGGCCCTGAAGCTGGCGGAGCTGGAGCTGGTGCGCCAGGTGGTGGGTCACCCGCCGCTGCTGCTGCTCGACGACGTGCTGGCGGAACTGGATCCTGGGCGCCAGCAGCTGCTGCTGGAGGCCGTCGGCGAAGGCCACCAGTGCCTGGTGAGCGCCACCCATCTGGAGGCCTTCGGCGGCGGCTGGAGCCGTGCCGCCCAGGTGGTGCGCATGCATGCCGGGGTCCTCAGCGCCGCCTGAGCGCCGACCAGACCCGCATGCCGTGCCCAATCCCGTAGTGTGTGGGTTCTCTCCCTGGATTCGATGAACCAGAGCCTGTCCTGCCTGCACCCCAACCCGGGATGGACCGTTTCCGGCGACACCCCCACGCCCCCCAGCCCCAGCTCTGAAGCGGTCGGCAAACACTGCATCCTCGAGCTCTACGACTGCAACCCATCGAAGCTCGACGACGAAGCCTTTCTCAGGGACACCATCACGACGGCAGCCAAGCGTGCCGGTGCCACCCTGCTCAATCTCATCACCCACCGCTTCCAGCCCCAGGGCGTCACGGGCCTGGCCCTTCTCGCCGAGTCGCACATCTCGATCCACACCTGGCCGGAATCCGGCTACGCCGCGGTGGATGTCTTCACCTGCGGCGACCACACCATGCCTGAAAAGGCGTGCCACACCCTGGCCGAGGATCTCGGCTCACGCCACCACAAACTCACCAGCTTCCGCCGGGAGACCCCCGCCGGGGTGGAGGGTGCCGACCGTGAGCCCGCCCTGGGCAGCCCCACCAGCGTGAATTGACCCCGGGCCAGCCTCAGGGATCCCCATTCCCGCGCAGGCCCCGATTGAGCTTGCCACTCACCAATCCCTCCAGATCGAGGGTCACGGCCTGAAAACCGAGCTCAAGAAAGGCGACCACCAGGGCGGTGCGCAGCTCGCCCCCAGCCAGGCGTTCCAGGGCGCCCGCCAGGGAGGTGGCCGGCAGCTCGATGCGGGCCACCTCCCCCTGGCTGCGCACCCGCAGCTCGGCGAAGCCCTGCTGGCGCAACCAAGCCTCGGCGGCCGCCACCCGTCGCAGGCGGGAGGCGCTGATCGACTCCCCATAGGGAAAGCGGGAAGCCAGGCAGGGCTGCGCGGGCTTATCCCACCAGGGCAGGCCGAGGGCCCGCGAGAGCTGGCGCACCCCCGCCTTGTCGATGCCCGCTTCGGCAAGGGGGGAGATCACCCCATGCTCCCGGGCGGCCCGAAGGCCGGGGCGATGGTCGCCGAGGTCGTCGAGGTTGACGCCATCCACCACCCGGGCCCCACCGGCCGCGGCCGCAATCGGAGCCAGCAGCCCATGCAGCTCCCTCTTGCAGGCGTAGCAGCGATCATCGGGGTTGCTGGCGTAGGCGGGATCGGCGAGTTCCGCAGTGGGCAGCTCCTGGTGCCGCACCCCCAACCAGGCCGCCTGATCCCTGGCCTCCTGCCGCAGGTGGGGGGCCAGGGCGGGGGAGATGCCCGTGATGGCGAGAGCCTCCGGGCCGAGGCGCTCCACCGCCAGGGCCGCCACCAGGGCGCTGTCCACGCCGCCGGAGTAGGCCACCACCACCCGCTGCAACGCCTCCAGGCGGCCCCGCACCACCCCCAGGGAGCGCTCCAAGGGGGCCGGCAAGGCCTCCAGCAGGGTGAGGGAACGGCCTGGAGTCATGGCTGAAATCCTGGCAACTCAATGGCAGCGGTGTGGGAGTGATCGGGCCAGGCTCGTTAGCATCCCCATCCGACCCTCCGCGCGATGACCCCCCCCAGCAGTCCCACCCAGACACCCCAGCGGGGAACCGGTCGCGGCATCGGCATCCGCACCGCCAGCGGCGGCGACGAGCGCGCCCTGGGCCAGCTGCACGTCTATGACGGGGATGGCAAGGGCAAGAGCCAGGCGGCACTGGGGGTGGTGCTGCGCACCATCGGCCTGGGAATCTGTGAACAGCGGCGCACCCGCGTGCTGCTCCTGCGCTTCCTCAAGGGCCCCGGGCGCTCCTACGACGAGGACGCCGCGATCGAGGCGTTGCAGCAGGGCTTCCCCCACCTGATCGACCAGGTGCGCACCGGCCGCGCTGAATTCTTCACTGCCGAGGAGGCCACCCGCTTTGACCACCAGGAGGCGGAACGCGGCTGGGACATCGCCCGGGGCGCGATCGCCAGCAACCTGTACTCGGTCCTGGTGCTCGACGAACTGAATCCTGTGCTCGACCTTGGCCTGCTGGACCCGGGCGAGGTGGTGCGCACCCTGGGGGGCCGTCCAGCGGGGATGGAGATCATCTGCACGGGCCGGGGGGCGCCGCGGGAGCTGGTCCAGCTCGCCGACCTCCATTCCGAGATGCGCGCCCATCGGCGCTTGGAGACCGGCCAGGACCCCCAGGGCGGCGGGCGCGGCCTCGATGGCATCGAGATCTACACGGGGGACGGCAAGGGCAAGAGCACCAGCGCGCTGGGGAAGGCCCTGCAGGCGATCGGGCGGGGCATCAGCCAGGACAAGAGCCACCGGGTGCTGATTCTGCAGTGGCTGAAGGGCGGGAGCGGGTACACCGAAGACGCGGCGATCGCGGCGCTGCGCGAAAGCTATCCCCACCTGGTGGACCACCTGCGGTCCGGGCGCGATGCCATCGTCTGGCGGGGCCAGCAACAGCCGATCGACTACGTGGAAGCGGAGAGGGCCTGGGAGATTGCGCGGGCGGCAATTGCCAGCGGCCTCTACAAGACCGTGATTCTCGATGAACTCAACCCCACCGTCGACCTCGAGCTGTTGCCGGTGGAACCGATCATGCAGACCCTGTTGCGCAAGCCGTCGGAGACCGAGGTGATCATCACGGGCCGCTGCAAGACCCGGCCCGCTTTCTTTGATCTGGCCAGCGTCCACTCCGAGATGGTGTGCCACAAGCACTACGCCGAGCGGGGCGTGGACCTCAAACGCGGCGTCGATTATTGAGCGCGCCCGCCGGGCTGGAGGGCAGTTCACTCCCCAAGGGAATCCACCAGGTCGATCGACAGCCGGCGGATCGAGGCATTGGCCCGTCGCTCCAGGCCACGGGCCAGGTCGCGGGTGAGCCCCATGCGCCGGGCGGCGGCACTGAGGCTCAGGGGCTCGGCGGTGCCGATCCCGTAGCGCAGGCGCAGCAGTTCGGCCTCCTGGTCCGGCAGCTCGGCGAGCCTGTGGTGGAGGTCCTGGCGAACCAGGGATGACTCCATCTGCTGCTGGGGGGTGCTGATCGGACAGACCAACGTGTCCATCAGGGTCAGGTCGGTGCCGTGGCCCTGACGGGCATCCAGGCTCAGGGGCTGCTGGGCTCGGAACAGCACTTCCCGCACATCGAGAGGTTTGAGGCCCGTGGCAGCCGCCAGTTCCGCCAGGCCTGGATCGCGGCCCAGACGCTGCCCCAGGTTCTGCTGGGCCTGCCGGAGCCGGTGCAGCTGGGCCACCATCGTGGAGGGCAGGCGAATGGTGCGGCCCCGGGTCATCAAGGCATTGCTGATTCCCTCGCGGATCCACCAGGTGGCGTAGGTGGAGAAGCGATAGCCGCGGCTGGGATCGAAGCGTTCCACCGCCCGGATCAGGCCGATCGTGCCCTCCTGGATCAGATCCTCCTGGTCGACGAGGGCATGCCGGTGGCTGCGCACCATGCTCACCACCAGCCGCAGGTTGGCCAGCACCATGCGGTCGCGGGCCTGGTCGGCCCGGCGCAGCTGGCGCCGCAGGCGGGGGACGTCCAGACCGGCCTCCAGGGCCCAGCTCTCCAGGCTGGGTGACACCCCACCGGCGCGGATTTTCATCTCCTCAGCCACCTCCCGCAGCTGGCGACCCCTCTGCACAAGCCGCCCCAGGCTGATCTCCTCCTCCGCCCGCAGGAGGGGAACGCGACCGATGGCGCGCATGTGCTGGGAAAGTGCGTCGCAGCCGCCGCTGGGGCGCTTCTGGGGCGCAGGCATCGGGGGAGAAATTAAGGTCGGCAAAGGTTATCGACTGACTTCAGGAGTTGACGACTTTTTCGCCTGCTTCAGGACCAGCAGAATCAATGGGGGGAATTAGAAGACTTTATCGATTCCCCAGGTCGGCCTGTCGCTCCCTATGCGGACTCCCCCTTCTCCAGCTCCAGCGGCAGATCGGCGTTGTTGCGGGCCTGGCCGGCGATGCGGACCAGCCAGTAAGCAGCCGCGATGCCCACCACGATCAAACCGAAGCTCGCGAGC
>JBIIND010000180.1:0-4462 GCA_044337665.1 Cyanobium sp. | reverse complement strand
GGGTGCTGGCCGAGGAGCAGGGCCAGGGGGAGGCGATCGCCGTCAACCTGCGCGAGATGTTCCGGCTGCGGGTGCCGATCATCGCCACGGTGATCGGCGAGGGGGGCTCCGGCGGCGCCCTGGGCATCGGCGTGGCCGACCGTCTGCTGATGTTCGAGCACAGCGTTTACACCGTGGCGAGCCCCGAGGCCTGCGCCTCAATCCTCTGGCGCGACGCGGGCAAGGCCCCGGCGGCGGCGGAGGCGCTGCGCATCACCGGCGCAGATCTGCAGCAGCTCGGCATCATCGACGCCGTGCTCAAGGAGCCCTCCGGCGGGAATCACTGGGCGCCGCTGCAGGCCGCCGAGACGCTCAAACAGGCCATCCTCACCCAGCTCCAGGAGTTGCGGGAGCTGCCGGAGGCGGAGCTGATCGCTCGCCGCTACGCAAAGTTCCGGGCCATGGGCAGGTTCCTGGAGGGGGTGGCGGCCGCGGAGCCCGCCCGGGCGCTCTAGGGTGCACGGTCCAGCTTTGCCCTTGATTGCCCACCACCTTGATCACCGGCGCCTCCCGCGGGATCGGCGCCGCCGCGGCCCGGCGCTTTGCGGCGGCGGGTTATGACCTCCTTCTAGTCTCCAGGTCGGGGCCGGAGCTGGAGGCACTGGCGGCGGAGCTGAGGGCTACCACGAGCCGGCGGGTGGAGATCGCCGCCATCGACCTGGCCGCGGCCCAGACGATCGCCCCCGCCCTCGCCGATCTCTGTGGGAGGGGTCTGACCCCCTCGGTGCTGATCAACAACGCCGGCGCCGCCTGGACGGGGCCGCTGGCCGAGATGCCGCTGGACCGCTGGCAGTGGTTGCTGCAACTCAATCTCACCAGCGTCTTCGCCGTGTGTCAGGCGCTGCTGCCCCAGCTGCGCGCCAGCGGCGGCGGACTGATCGTCAACGTCAGCAGCCATGCGGCACGGGCCGCGTTTCCGGACTGGGGGGCCTACTGCGTCAGCAAGGCGGCGCTGCAATCGTTCAGCCGCTGTCTGGCGGTGGAGGAGCGCCTGCACGGCATTCGCGTTTCCACCCTCACCCTCGGTTCGGTCAATACCCCCCTCTGGGACAGCGAAACCGTCAGCAGTTCCTTCGATCGGCGTGCCATGCTTGCGCCCGAACAGGCGGCCGATGCCCTTCTGTACCTCGCCCAGCAACCCCCGGACCAAACGGTCGAGGACCTCACCCTGATGCCGGCAGCCGGCGCCTTCTGAACCATTCCATGACCTCTACCCTTCCCAACGGTCTCGGCAGCCGCGACCTCCCCCGCCGCGCGCCCGACCGGACCGGAGAGCGCAGCCTGGGCGTAGGCCCGGATGCCCTCTCGCCAGCCTCCCCGGCGTTGCCCGTGCCGGTGAGCCTGCGTATCCGCCGCCGCCTCGAGGAGTCCGGCACCCCTTTCCTGGCCAACGACAACATTGCCTCCCACATCGGCGAGGGTGAGCTTGAGCTGCTGGAGGAGGAGGTGGCCGAGCGGGTGCGGGAACTGCTGCGCAGCCTGGTGATCGACATCGACAACGACCACAACACCGCCGAGACGGCCGAGCGGGTGGCGAAGATGTATCTACAGGAGGTGTTCAAGGGCCGTTATCTCGAGCAGCCCAAGATCGCCAGCTTCCCGAACGTCAAGAAGCTGGACGAGATCTACACCGTCGGCCCGATCACCGTGCGCTCCGCCTGCTCCCATCACCTGGTGCCGATCCTGGGGAGCTGCTGGATCGGCATCAAGCCGGGTGAGAGGGTGATCGGCCTCTCCAAATTCACCCGGGTGGCGGATTGGGTCTTCTCTCGCCCCCACATCCAGGAGGAGGCGGTGATGATCCTGGCCGACGAGATCGAGCGCCTGTGCAAGCCGCAGGGTCTGGCGATCCTGGTGAAGGCGCAGCACTACTGCATGAAATGGCGGGGTGTCAAGGAGCCCCAGACCAGCATGGTCAATTCCGTGGTGCGGGGGGATTTCCGCCACGACCCCAGCCTCAAGCAGGAGTTCTTTGAGCTGGTCAAACAGCAGCAATCCCTGCTCGACCGCTGAGGTCCCTCAGGCTCCGCTTCCGGATCAGAAGGCCCCCCGCCGCCCTATTCCCTGGCCGTGCGGCCCGGCGGATCGGGGGGAGCGCCCGGGGCGGGTTCAGGAGGCGCCTGATCCTCGCCCTTCGCCGATGGAGCCCTCCGCCCCTGTGTCGGCTGCCTCCCGCACCGCCCGCACCAGGGCGGCCACCCGGGCCAGGTTCTTGATCCCCGGCGAATCCTCGACCCCGCTGGAAGCATCCAGGCCGGTGGGCCTGAGGCGGTGGAGCAGCGCGGGCGCCCGCTCCGGCGTCACCCCACCCGCCAGCCACCAGGGCAGCGGTGGCGCGAAATCCTCCAGCCACTCCGGCGGGATCGGCTGGCCTGTGCCCCCCAGCCGGTCGGGCACCCAGGCATCGAGCAGCAGGGCGTCCACCACCCCCAGCCAGGCGGCGCAGGCCTCGAGCTGGGCCGCGTTCCTCACCCGGATCGCCTTCCAGAGGGGCAGACCCAGCTCCTGACGCAGCTCGGAGCAGCGCTGCGGACTCTCCGTGCCATGGAGCTGGATCACATCGTGGCCCCGCTCGGGCCGCAGCGCCGACAGATCCTCCGCCGTGGGGTCGGCCACCACCAGCACCCGCCGGCACTCCGGCCTGGCGGCGCGCACCGCTTCGAACAGGGCTGGCCGCAGGGTGGGATCCAGGTGGCGCGGCGATCCCGGCACGGCGATCACCCCGATCGCCTCCACCCCCAGCTCCGCCACCGCCCGGGCCTGGGCCGGTTGTTGGAATCCGCAGATCTTCAGAAGCGTCATGACGACGGGGAGCGGGCTGGGGGGAGACTTCTTTCTAGGATTGGCGCTCCCAGATTCGGACTGGGCTCCGCTCAAACCAGGACACCGTGGCCGAAGGCTGGCAGCTGCTCAAGATCCGCGGAATTCCCGTGCGAATCCGTCCCAGTTGGTTTGTCATTCTGGCGTTGGTCACCCTGGGGCTGGAGCGCAGCTATCGCATCCAGTTGGCCGGCGTTCTCGGGAGCGCGCCGGTGTGGCCGGTCGCCCTGGCCACCGCGGTGCTGCTGTTCGTCTCGGTGGTGCTCCATGAGCTGGGCCACTCCCTGGTGGCGATGGCCCAGGGGGTGCAGGTCCGCAGCATCACCCTGTTCATGTTCGGGGGGGTGGCGAGCGTCGAGCGGGAATGCGCCACCGCCCGCGGCGCCCTGCTGGTGGCGGCCGCCGGTCCCGCGGTGAGCCTGGTGCTCGGCGCGACCCTCTTCCAGCTCCGCCATGGGGCCAGCCACGTCTCCCCGGTCCTCGGCCAGGTGGTGGAAGATCTGGCGCTGCTCAACCTCAGCCTGGGGCTGTTCAACCTGCTGCCGGGGCTCCCCCTCGATGGCGGGCTGATCGTCAAGGCCCTGGTGTGGCAGGTCACCGGCAGCCAGCGGCGCGGCATCGAGATCGCCAACGCCAGCGGCCGCTTCCTCTCCTGGATGGCGATCGGCCTCGGCAGCTACCACCTGATCCGGGGCGGCAGCATGTGGGCCGCCTGGCTGATGCTGCTCGGCTGGTTCGGCCTGGGGGCTGCCCGCAGCCAGCAGCAGCTGCTCCAGGTGCAGCGGGCCCTGCGGGACATGAAAGTGCGCGAGGTCTCCCGGCGGCGCTTCCGCGTGCTGGAGAGCTCCTCCACCCTGCGGGAGCTGAGCGAGATGCGCCTGCGGGAGTTCATCAGCCAGGAGCGCCAGGGCGAGGGCAGCGCTGCCCCGAAGGCGGCAGCCCCCTCGGATCTGCCCGACTGGCTGCTGGTCTGTGACGGCGGGCGCTGGAAGGGGGTGATCGATGACCGTCCGCTGCAGGAGCTGGCGGTTCAACGGTGGGACCGCGAGCGGATCGGTGATCACGCCCGGCCGCTTGACAGCCTGCCCTCCATCCGGGAAACCGCCCCGCTCTGGCAGGCGGCCCTGCAGTTCGAGGAGAGTGGCGCGCCCCGGCTGCTGGTGCTCAGTCCCGCCGGGCTTCCCTGCGGCACCCTGGAGAAAGGGGAGCTGGCGGAGGCGGTTCTGGAGCGCCTGGGGCTGCGGGTGCCCCCCGAAATTCTGGCCCTGGCCCGCCGCCAGGGGGCTTATCCCCTCGGCCTGAACCTGGCTCAGGTGGCCCGGGGCATGGTGGCGGCCGGGGAGGTTTCCCCGTTGCCCTCCCACGCCTCCGGCAGCGGCCGGTAGCGGGCCAGGCGCCGGTCGATCTCGGCGTGCTCCGCCTCCGTGAGCGGATGCTCCTCCAGACCGGCCTCCCGCAGCGGGCCCCAGTGTTGCTGGGCGGCCTGGCGCAGGTGGGCCACCAGGTCCGCCCCCGCCAGGGGCAAGGGTTGCAGGGTGGGGGGCGGCTGGTGGAACAGCTCCTGCCACAGCAGCGACGGGGGCCGCAGCAGAACGCTGCCGTG
>JBIIND010000005.1:0-15295 GCA_044337665.1 Cyanobium sp. | reverse complement strand
CCTTTGATTTCGCCCTCTGGAAGGGGGCCCGTCCCGGCGAGCCGTCCTTTCCCTCCCCCTGGGGACCGGGCCGGCCGGGCTGGCACATCGAATGCTCCGCCATGGTGCGCGAGGAACTGGGGGAGAGCATCGACATCCACCTGGGCGGCGCCGATCTGATCTTTCCCCACCACGAAAATGAGATCGCCCAGTCGGAGTCGGCCACCGGCCAGCCGCTGGCCCGCTACTGGCTGCACAACGGCATGGTCAACGTGGGCGGGGAGAAGATGTCGAAATCCCTCGGCAACTTCACGACGATCCGCGCCCTGCTCGAGAGCGGTGTCGATCCGATGACCCTGCGGCTGTTCGTGCTGCAGGCCCACTACCGCAAACCGCTCGATTTCACCGCTGCGGGGCTGGAGGCGGCGGCGGCCGGTTGGGCCGGACTGGAGGGGGCGCTGGCGGTGGGCGAGGACGGGCGTCTGGCCTGGAGCTCCCCCGGCACGGCCAGCACCTGGCGTCGGTCGAACCCCGTGGCGAGCGAACTCGCCGGGGCGCGGGCGCGCTTCATCGCGGCCATGGATGACGACCTCAACACCTCCGCGGCCCTCGGAGAGCTGTTCGAACTGGCTCGCCCCCTGCGCTCCCTGGCCAACCGCCTGCGCAGCGGCGATGCCCCCTCCGAGGCCGACCGGCAACAGGGGGATCGCTGGCGACTGCTGGTGGAGCTGGCCGGGGTGCTGGGGCTGAGCGCCAGCCCGAAGGGCGGTGCCCAGGGGGACGCACACGCGGAAGTCACCGATCTGGAGGCGCGCCTGCGGATGCGGCTCCGGCAGCGCCTGGAGGCCAAGCGAGAGCGGGACTTCGCCACCGCGGACCGACTGCGGGCCGAGATTCTGGCGGAGGGGGTGGACCTCTTCGACAAGGGCGGGGTCGGCATCACCACCGCCAGCGGCGGCCCTCTCTCCCGCCCGATCACCGTCACGCTCGACCCAGGGGACAGCGAAGCCCCTTCAACCTGAACGCCCCGCCCGCGTGATCGAGATCCCGCTCACGCCGCTCCAGACCACAGGCTTCCTGCTGGCGGGCATGGCGGTGATCGGCAACGACGCCCTGCAGACCCTGGGCACCTTCCTGGCCGCCAACCGCGGCCGGGTCGCCAGACCGCTGCAGGGGCTCTACCTCTGCACCGTGCTGTGCGGGGTTCTGGTGCTGGGGTGGAGCCGCGGGGGCGGCGAGCCCGCCTGGGGTCGGCTCGCCCACATCCCCCTGCCGGAGCGACTCGGCTGGGCTGATCTGCTGCCGCCCGTGGCGGTGTTGGCGCTCACCCGTGTGGGGGCCCCGGTGAGCACCTCGTTCCTTGTGCTCACCGCCTTCGCCCCGGGCAGCCTGCAGGGGCTGCTGCGCCAGTCCCTGCTGGGCTACGGCGCGGCGCTGCTCAGCGGCGCCCTGGTGTACGGAGGCGTGGCCTGGCTCCTGGAGGAACCCACCGACGCCGACGCCGCCCCCGGCTCAGGCACCGGCTGGCTGATCCTGCAGTGGCTGGCCTCTGGCTGGCTCTGGGGACAGTGGCTGATCCAGGACCTGGCCAATGTCTATGTGTACCTGCCGCGCCGCCTGGAGGCGCCGGAGATGGCCCTCTCCCTGGGGGCGCTCTGCGCCGGGGTTGGCCTGCTGCTGGCCACCGATGGCGGCCCGCTCCAGCGGCTGCTCCTCAGCAAGAGCCACGTCAGCGACCCGCGCTCTGGGACCCTGATCGCCGCCCTCTACGGGCTGATTCTCGCCGGCTTCTCCGCGGTGAGCCCCCAACCGCTCAGCACTACCTGGGTGTTCCTGGGGCTGCTGGCGGGCCGGGAGCTGGCCGTTCAGATCCGACGGCGGGAGCGGCCGCTGGGGGAGGTGGCGGGCCTGATCGGGGCCGACATCGCCAGGGCAGCCCTGGGGCTGGCCGTGAGCGTGGCGGTGGCGCTGGCGGTGCCGGCCCTGCGGGGAGGACCCTGAAGGGCCGATCCGGCCGCGTCAGTCCTGCGGTCGTGGCCGGTCCTTCATCATCGTTTCGATCCGACGGATGCGCGTGAGGGTGGTCTGCCAGACCTCCAGGCGAAAGCCGGCTCCCGGCGCGCCAGCCTCCACCTCGCCACGGCAGCGCTCCAGCAGGGCATCGAGATTCTCCCCCCGCTCGAAGGCATCCCAGAGCTCGCGCTCCAGCCGGGCCCGTTCGATGAAGTTCCAGCGTCGCAACCAGAGCATGGGGAGGGGGAGATCAGGGGGCCAGGAGAGGCCGGAACACCGCGGGCAGATGGGCCAGCGACTGCCACAGAAGCAGCACCAGCATGGGTACCGCCACGAAGCGCAGCATCCGCATCCACCAGCGGATCGGCCAGGAGATCGGTCGGGTCTGGAAACCTGGCCCTGGAGAGGGTCCTGCGAAGCCTACGGCCAGTTCCTGGCGTCCGAGGGCGGGATGGAGCCAGCCCAGCAACACCGCCATCATCAATCCGCCCAGCAGCAGCACCGCTTCCCCGAAGAGCGAATAGAAGACATCGATCCAGCGGTTGTCGAGGGCTGGCAGCAGTCCCAGCAGGGTCACCGTCAGTCCTGCCCCCCAGGTGGCCCGGCGGCGACTCCAGCCCAACCGGTCGATCAGCCCGGCGGTGGCAACCTCCAGCAGCGAGACGGCGGAGGTGAGGGCCGCGATCACCAACACCAGGAAGAAGAAGACGGCGATCAGGCGCCCGGAGGGCCCGAGGCTGGCCATGCCGCTGGGGATGGCCACAAACAGGGTGCCGATCGTGCTGTCGCTGAGTTTGTCGAGCAGCTGAAAGTGGGAGACCAGCGGGAAGGTGATCAACCCTCCCACCAGGGCCACGCCGGTATCGGCCAGGGCGATCGTGCTACCGAGACGCACGAGATTCTCCTGGCCCCGCAGGTAGGAGGCATAGGTGACCATCGCTCCCATGCCCACCGAAAGGGAGAAGAAGGCGTGGCCTGCCGCCGCCGTGATCGTCGGCCAGTGCAGCAGGTTGGCGAAGTCAGGCTGGAGGTAGAAGCGGTAACCGGCTCCCGCACCGCTCAACGTGGCCGCCCAGAGGGCCAGGGCGATCAGCACGAGAAACAGAAGCGGCATGAACCACAGGGACAGCCGCTCGATGCCGCCGCGCACCCCTCCCCCGATCACCAGGGCGGTCAGGGCCATGGCCAGCAGATGGCCGAGCACCGCCTGGGGCCCCTGGCTGATGCCGGCGAAGAACGCCGATGGATCCTCCGGCAGCCCCACCACCAGGCAGCGACCGAGGGACAGGAGGGTCCAGCCGGTGACCACCGAGTAGAAGGCCAGGATCATGACGGCGTTGAGCACGAAGGCGTAACCGAGCCAGCGCCAGCGCGCCCCGCCCAACCGCACCAGTGCCAGCACTGGGCTCTCGCCGGTATGGCGACCAATCACCAGCTCCACCAGCAGCAGGGGCAGGGCCACCAGCAGGATCACGATCAGGTAGACGAGCACAAAGGCAGCGCCGCCATGGCTGGACGCCTTGTAGGGAAAACCCCAGAGATTGCCCAGGCCGATGGCGCTGCCGGCCGAGGCGAGCAGGAAGCCCAGACGGCTCCCCCAGTGTTCACGGCTCGGCGGCGGGGCGGGCGTCATCGGTCGGGGGTCATCGGGGGGGGGCGAAGGGTGGGCGGGGGCGGCGGTGGGAGACTGGCAGCCCGCGGCGCGAAGGACAGTGACGGTCAAGGTACTCAGCGTGCTGGGCTCCACCGGTTCGATCGGCACCCAGACCCTGGAGATCGTGGAGGAGTTTCCCGATCGCTTCCGGGTGGCGGCGCTCACTGCCGGCCACAACCTCGACCTGCTGGTGGAGCAGATCCTGCGCCACCGGCCCGAGGCGGTGGCCCTGGCCGACAGCGCGCGCCTGGGCGAGCTGCGCCACCGCCTTGAGGCCCTCGAGCCGGCCCTGCGGCCCGATCCCCTGCCCGAGCTGCTCGGCGGCCAGGACGGCCTGTGCAGCGCCGCCGCCTGGCCCAGCGCCGATCTGGTGGTCACCGGCATCGTCGGCTGCGCCGGGCTGCTTCCCACCCTCGCCGCGATCCGGGCCGGCAAGGACCTGGCCCTGGCCAACAAGGAGACGCTGATCGCCGCCGGGCCGGTGGTGCTGCCGGAGCTGGAACGGAGCGGCTCCCGCCTGCTGCCGGCCGATTCCGAACACTCGGCGATCTTCCAGTGCCTGCAGGGCACCCCCTGGCCTGAACTGGCCCGTCTGTCCACGGGCCGCCCCACCCCCGGTCTGCGCCGCATCCAGCTCACCGCCTCCGGCGGCGCCTTCCGCGACTGGGATCCGGCCGATCTGGTCAAGGCCACCGTGGCGGACGCCACCAGCCATCCCAACTGGACGATGGGGCGCAAAATCACGGTGGACTCGGCCACCTTGATGAACAAGGGACTGGAGGTGATCGAGGCCCACTACCTGTTCGGTCTCGCCTACGACCACATCGAGATCCTGGTTCACCCCCAGAGCATCATCCACTCGCTGGTGGAGCTGGCCGATTCGTCGGTGCTGGCCCAGTTGGGCTGGCCGGACATGAAGCTGCCGATCCTCTGCTGCCTCAGCTGGCCGGAGCGGATCGAAACCCCATGGCGCCGCCTGGATCTCGCCGAGGTCGGCAGCCTCAGCTTCCGCCCCCCTGACGGCGCCCGCTATCCCTGCATGGGCCTGGCCTACGCCGCCGGCCGCGCCGGCGGCACCATGCCGGCGGTCCTCAACGCCGCCAACGAGCAGGCGGTGGCCCTCTTCCTCGATGAGCGCATTCCCTTCCTCTCCATCCCCCGCCTGATCGAGCAGACCTGTGAGCGCCACAGCCCGGATCTGCGCGCTGACCCCAGCCTGGAGGACGTGCTGGCCGTGGATGCGTGGGCCCGCCGCCAGGTACGGGAGCTCTCCGCCCCGGCGGCGCCGCTGCTGCCGGCATGAACCCCCTCGGCGTCCGGGTGCAGCACCACCTGCTGCTCTGCGCCACGCCCTCCAAGGCGCTCTGCGGGGATCCAGGGGTGGGGGCGGCGAGTTGGCAGCGGCTGAAGGAACTGGTGCGGGATCTGGGGCTGGAGGATCCGACCCGTCCGGAGGGGGTGGTGTTGCGCAGCAAGGCCGATTGCCTGCGCATCTGCCGCGGCGGGCCGGTGCTCTGGATCTGGCCGGAGGGGCTGATCTACGGCGGGGTCACGGCCGAGCGAGTGGAGCGGATCGTGCGGGAGCACCTGCTGGCCGGCCGGCCGATCCAGGAGTGGATCCTCGGCCGCTCCCCCTTTATGGGGCCCACCGCTGACCCCTAGGAGCTCAGACCGCCGCCGCCAGCCGCCGCACCAGCCAGGCCGCCGTCAGCCGATCAGACCAGCACGCCAGCGGTTCATCCCCCACCCCGTGGAAGCCGCAGTGGCCGCCGCCGCGGCTCACCAGAACCTCCAGATCCGTCGGCGAGGCCCCGGCCTCCCCCCTGGCCACCAGAAGGGCCGCCAGCTCCACGGTGGGGCCGGCCGGCACCCAGGGATCATCGGCGGCGTGAAGCAGCAGGGTGGGCGGCCCCGGGGAAGCCCCGTGCGGAGCCAGCGCCCGTTGCCGCAACGCCTCGAGGGGACTGGCGGCCGCGTAATACTGGTCCACCGAGGCATAGCCCCAGCGGGGGGCGGTGATCACCGCGTCGAAGCTGCGGATCGTGCGGGGACGGCGGGGGCCCCGCAGCAACCGGCGCTCCGCCTCGGCCAGCCCGCGACGATCCGCCAGCGTCTGGTCCCGCAGGCGGCGGACCAGCCAGCGCTGGTAAAGGGCGTTGCGCGGTCGGGCGAACGCGGCGGTGCAGGCCAGGAGATCCAGGGGACTGGATTGGCAGACCAGCGCCGCCAACCCCACCCCGGGAGAGGTCCGGCAGGCGTTGAGCAGGATCGTGCCCCCCAGGGAAACTCCCACGGCCGCCAGGGGCAGCGGCGGAGTCCCGGCGGCAGAGTCCTGCCCCAGCGTGTCCGCGATCTCCCGAGCCCGCCGCAGCGCCGGCAGCAGGTCCCGATCGCAGCGGGCGGCGTAGCTGCCACCGGCCAGATCCCGCCCCCGCCCCGCCCCGCGGAGATTGAGCCGGAGGGTGGCGAAGCCGACCCGCTGGAGCGCCAGAGCCAGTCGCCGCGGCCCCAGGGCCTCCGCGCAGCCCCCCAGCCCCGGCAGCACGACCACCAGGGCCCGGGCCGAAGCGGGGCGATCGAGCTGGGCCAGAAGCCGATCCCCACCCCCGATGTCAAGCGGGATCGGGATGGAGCGATCGGGGGGCAAGGAAACCGGCCGCAGGGTGTCCCGCAGGGTCTGCAGGTCCGGCCCCCACCAGGGGGGCCTCTCCTGGAAGGGCGCCAGCCCGAGGGAGGCGGGAAGGGAGGGGGACTGGCCAGCCAGGGGAGAGGGGGGCGCTGGGTCTCAGGCCGCCACAGGCTGGCGGGCCGACCCTTTCGCCGGGGGTTTGCCCACCCCCAGCTCCCGCAGTTCCGCCAGCAGGCCGTTGAGCACCGCTTTGGCATCGCCGAAGACCATCGCCGTCTGGGGGAGCTCGAACAGGGCGTTGGCGATGCCGGCATAGCCCGCCCCGAGGCTGCGCTTGACCACAAACACCTGGCGGGCCTGGTCCACCTCGAGCACCGGCATGCCGTACAGGGGGCTGCTGGGGTCGGTCTTGGCCTGGGGATTCACCACATCGTTGGCACCGAGCACGATCACCACATCGGTGCGCGGAAACTCAGGGTTGATGCTGTCCATCTCCACCAGTTGCTCGTAGGGGACATCCGCCTCCGCCAGCAACACGTTCATGTGGCCGGGCATGCGGCCCGCCACCGGATGGATGGCATAACTGACCTCCACCCCGTGGGCCTCAAGCAGCTTGGCCAACTCCCGCAGCGCATGCTGGGCCTGGGCCACCGCCAGGCCGTAGCCAGGCACGAACACCACCCGTTCAGCCACCTCCAGAGCCATGGCGCACTCCTCTGGGCTGCAGCTGGTGATGCGGCTGTAATCCGCGGCTGCGCCTGCTGCCGCGCCGCCACCGGCGGAAGCCGAGGCGCCAAGGGCGCCCCCGAAGAGCACCGAAACCAGCGAGCGGTTCATGGCCGTGCACATCACCTGGGTGAGGATCAGGCCGGCGGCGCCGACCATCGCCCCCGCCACGATCAGCAGCTGGCTGCCGACCACAAAGCCGGCGGCAGCCGCCGCCACCCCGGAATAGGAGTTGAGCAGGGAGATCACCACCGGCATGTCGGCTCCGCCGATCGAAAGGGTGACGCCCACCCCCAGAAGGCTGGAGCTGACCACCAGCAGCCAAAGGGGCGAGCCCGCCGGATCGGAGAGGAGCAGCACGGAGCCGACCAGCGAGCCCACGGCCAGGGAGATGTTCACCGCATGGCGCGCCGGGCTCTGGGTCCAGCCCGGGGTGTCGAGCCAACCCTGCAGCTTGGCCATCGCCACGATGGAGCCGGTGAAGGTGATCGCCCCGACGAAGACCGAAATGGCGATGGAGATCAGGGCCACCCAGTCGGCGGAATCGGAGTCGAACAGGGCCACACCCACGGCCACCAACAGCGAGGCCATGCCGCCGCATCCGTTGAACAGGGCCACCGTCTCCGGCATGGCCGTCATCGGCACCCGCTGGGCGGTGAGGAGGCCCGCCAAACCGCCGACGGCCGTGCCGAGGGCGATCCAGAGCCAGGCCTGGGGGTCGGGTCGGATCTGGAGCAGGAGGCCCAGCACCGCCAGGCCCATGGCCAGGGCGGCCAGGCCGTTGGCGGCGCGGGCCGACCGGACCTTGGAGAGGCCCTTGATGCCCAGGGCAAGCAGCAACACCGCCGCCAGGTCGATCAGCTGGGGGATTCCATGGCCGGCAAGCAGGCCGGCGGGGAGGGACAGAGCAAAGGGGAGAGCCATTGAAGCGTCAGCGGCGGCGGAACATGGCGAGCATGCGATCGGTGACCAGGAAGCCTCCGACCACGTTGTAGAGGGCAAAGCCCAGGGAGAGGGCGGCGATCACCAGCAGGGAGCGGTTATCCCCCGCTTTCTGGATCAGGGTGAGGGAAGCCAGGACCGTGATGCCGCTGATCGCATTGGCGCCGGACATCAATGGCGTATGCAAGGTCGGGGGCACCTTGCCGATCAGTTCGAGACCCAGGAGGCTGCCCAGCAGCAGCACCCACAGGGCCTGGGTGAGGGAGGTCATGCGGCGGAAGGGGCTGGGGTGGCGGTGGGGGTGATGGCGTTGGCGGCGCGGGCGGTGGGGCGCACCACGTCCTCGCGACGGCACTGCCCGGCATGGCTGAGCAGGCAGCCTTCGAGGATCGGATCCTCCAGATCGAGGCGGAGGCCGCCGGGCGCTTCCGGATCGTGCAGGTGCTCGATCAGGGACGCCAGGTTGCGGGCGTAGAGGGCGCTGGCGTGGTTCGGCACCGTGCTGGGCAGCGCATCGGCGCCGATCAGCTGCACACCCTGGCGAATCACGGTCTCGCCGGGAATGGTGCCGACACAGTTGCCCCCATTGCCCCCCGGGGCCACCGCCAGATCGACCACCACGGCCCCCGGGCGCATGCCATTGAGCATCTCCTCGTCGATGAGGCGCGGGGCGGGTCTGCCGGGCACCTGGGCCGTGCAGATGACGATGTCCGCCAGGGCCAGCTGTTCCCCCAGCTGGCGGCGCTGGGCGGCGAGGAAGGCCTCGCTGGCCTGGCGGGCATACCCCCCCTCCTCGGCGGGGCGATCCTCCTGGGCGGGGGGGTCGATGAAACGGCCGCCGAGGGACTCCACCTGCTCCCGGGCCGCCTCCCGCACGTCGGAGACATACACCACGCCGCCGAGTCGCCGGGCTGTCGCCAACGCCTGCAGCCCGGCGACCCCGGCGCCCAGGATCAGCACCCGGGCCGGCTGGATCGTTCCCGCCGCCGTCATCAGCATCGGCACGTAGCGATCCAGGGCGCTCGACGCAAGAAGAACCGCCTTGTAGCCGGCGATATTGGCCTGGGAGGAGAGCACGTCCATCGGCTGGGCGCGACTGATGCGCGGCAGCAGCTCCAGGGCGATGGCCGAGGTGCTCCGTTCCTGCAGCAGCGCGATCAGATCCGTGGCCCCATGGGGGGCCAACAGGCCCGCCAGCAGAGCGCCTTCGCGCAGACGGCGCAGTTCCGCCTCGGCGGGGGCCTGGACGCAGAGGACGCCATCGACGCCATCCCAGGCGCCGGCCGCCACCACTTCCGCACCGGACTCGGCGTACTCGGCATCGGGAAAGCCGGCCGCCAGGCCCGCTTCCTGCTCCACCTGCAGGATGAAACCCCTGCCGCGCAGCCGCCGGACAGTCTCCGGCGTTGCTGCCACCCGTCGTTCTCCCGGAGCCCGCTCCCGGGGAATCAGCAATGTCGGCACCGGTTTGTCCTCAGCACGCGGTCCACCATGCCCTGGTTAGGCGGGCCGCTGAGGTACCGACAAGCGATCGGAGGCCAATGTGCGGACACCCCCACAGGGGGCAGGCTTGGGAGGGGAATGCGCAGATTTCCGGAAGCCCCGGCGTCGAGGCCGAGAGCGATGGCTAGGCCTGGGCTTCCTGTGCTGCTTTCCCCGCGATGGCCCTCTCCGCGCTCGAATGTCCCGACGGCGTCTGCCACAGCCACCACGGCGGCCATGCCGTGGCCCTGGAAGAGGTTCGGCGCAACCTTGATGCCCACGGTCCCCAGTGGTGCGAACGGCTGGCCGAGCGGATCTACGAGATCTCGGTGGACAGCTTCAGCCAGACCGTGATGCCCCACATGCACGAGCATGGCTGGCAGCGTCGCCATCTCGACTGGGAATTCAAGCTCGCCGAGAGCCCGGCCGAGGTGGAGCGCACCGTGGTCGACGGGACGATCAATGCCATGGAGAGTTTCCTGCGCAGCCACGAGGTGCAGCGGCTGTTCGTGAAGGAGCTGGTGCAGGGCACCCTCGCTGAGGCGGGTAGGAACCCCCAGAGCGGCCGGGGCGTGCGCTGGCTGATCGAGCAGGAGGTGCTGGGGTGGCTGCAGCGGGAGCGCGAAGACCTGCTGGACCGCCTCGCCATGGAGCTGCTCGAGGACAGCGGCGGGGATTTCGAGCGGGCGCGGGGGGACGCCCTGCAGGATCTGCGACAGGTGGAGCACCTGCTGGTGAACCACGCCGAGGCAATGGGCTGAGCCCTCAGAACAGGGGCAGGAGTTCCTGCTCCAGGCAGAGGGCCTGGGGCAGGGAGCCCAGGTGCCGCAAGAGGCGCATGCGCAGGATCATGGGATCGATGTCGCATTCCTCCACCCAGCAGCGCTCCAGGTGGCATCGGGGATCGGGAACCGGCTCGCGGGTACTGGCCATGGAAGGGGCCGAAGGGCTGATGGCCGGAAGGTAGGGACAGGCGGCGCGAAGACCATCGGAATCGATACCTAACTTTTCGCCTACGGCGGCAAGGGCGGACAGAATCGTCTAATGTCGCCCCCCTCCTTCGACCTCGCCGTGCCCCTGCGCACCGCTGCGCAGGGGCACTCCCCAGGGCTTCAGCCCCGGCAATGGCAGCGCCAGCTGATCCAGCTGCTGCGAGCCCGGCTGGTGCAGGCGGGCCCCCAGGGGCAGGATGTGCTTCTCCACGCCGGACCCGGGGCGGGCAAGACCCTCGCGGCCCTGCTGGCCTTTGCCCAGTTGCGGCGGGAAGGTCGGCTGGAGCGCTTTCTTGTCTTCTGCCATCGCAGTTCGATCGGGCGCCAGTGGCAGGCGGCGGCCGACCGACTCGATCTGGAGCTGGTGGACTGGGATCCCCGCCAGGGGGCAACCGCAGCCCCTGGGCTTCTGCTCAGTTACCAGAGCGCGGCACGCCATCGGACGCGGCTGGAGCAGGAACTGGCGATCACTTTGGAGGGAGAGCCGTGGCTGGCGATCGCCGACGAGGTTCACCATCTGGGGATCGATCCGGAGGAGCCGGAGGCGAGCTCCTGGGCGCACGCCTTCACCCAGCTCAGCGCCAGCGCCAGGTTGCGGTTGGGGCTCTCCGGCACCCCCTTCCGGGCCGACAGCCTGGGCTTCTGCGCCGCCAGACGCCTGCGGGTGCTGGATCACGGCGTGCCCTGCGAGCGGATTGTCCCCGACCTCTGCGTGGAGCCGCGACGGCTGATCGCGGCGGGGGATGTCCGGCCCCTGGAGTTCCGCTTCCAGGACGGAACCGTCGAGCACGGACACCGTTGGGGCGGGCCGGCGGACCGGGACGAAACCTCACCCCTCTCGGCCGAACCGCGGGAAACCTGGCGCGCCCGCAACCTGAGGCGGGCCATCCACCTCGGGGATGGGGGAGGCATTGCCCTGCAGCTGCTCCATCGGGCGCGGCGGAAGCTGGAGTCGGTGCGCCGGGGGCACCCAGGCGCAGGTGGTCTTGTGGTCGCACGCGACATCGCCCATGCCCGCTCGATCACCCACCTGCTCCAGGAGCAGGGGGACCGGGTGCTTCTGGTCCATTCCCAGGATTCCGCGGCGGCGGGTCAACTGGCCGAGTTCCGCCGGGGAGAAGCCGACTGGCTGGTGAGCATCGATATGTGCGCCGAGGGGTTCGACGCCCCCCGCATCCGCGTGGTGGCCTATCTCACCACGGTTGTGACCCGCAGTCGTTTCGTCCAGGCGATCACCCGGGCCGTGCGGATGGACGGCGACCAGGGCCGAAACGAGCCGGTTCCTCGTCACCCCTCCTACGTCTACGCCCCGGCCGATCCGCTTCTGATGCAGTACGCCCGCAGTTGGTCCATCAGTGAGCCCTACTGGTTGCGTTCCCCGGGGAGGGGCGCATCTGTGGGGTCCACGCCGTGCTGGGGTCCTCCGGATCCGCGGGGCCCCCTGGAGGCGTTGGCCGATGCCGCGGGGTCGATGATCCGGATCCGGGGGCCTGAATTGCCTGCATTCCTGGGTCGGAGCCCCTGACAGGTTGGCCTGAGCGTCTTTTTTCGGGGGGTCCAGTTTCGGGGGGCCCCAGTTTCGAAGGGGTTCAAGGGACCAGAACAGGCCCGAATTCCTCCATCAAGGAAGGACTTTACTTCATCCGGGCGTTCCGTGTGCGACGTTGTGTCAACCAACACCATTGACTGGCTCGCCAACCGCCAATCTGTTGCCCATCTGGGGGGGCTGAAACGTTGACAAAAGATCGGAGCCGTCGCCCCGGAGAGGACCTGGGCCCTGAACCCGACCCGTTTGGCCCCCGTGAAGGCCTCCCCCCCTTCATGCACCGACGGCTTGAGGTGGCCGTCTGCTGGGCCCTCGCCCGGCGCGCCGTCCTGGACAACCGTGAGCTCTTCGAGGAAAGTTTTGCGCTCAGTGAGGAATTCCGAGAGTGGCTGCTCTGCCTGGAGGACCATCCGGAGATCCTCCAGGACAATCTGCTGATGGTGCCCCGCTCCCTCAACCCGACGAAGCGCCCGGAAACCGACGGACTCCTGGAAATCTGAACTAAATCTATAGCCACCAGCGCTGGAGCCCCTTTCCGACCCGAAACGTTCACCTGGCTTCACATACAAACCCGCCCATCTCCCCCGGCGCCGCCCGGAGGCCACGCCGATCCCCTAGGCTCATCTCATAGTCATTCCGCCTTAGAGCCATGGCTGAGGGCAGCCCCAGTTCCGCGTCCAGCCCGCAGCCCGGGAGTCAGACGCCTTCAGCCAGCGTGGAGAACCTGGTGATCGTGGGCTCCGGGCCGGCGGGCTACACCGCCGCCATCTACGCCGCGAGGGCCAATCTCAGGCCCCTGATGATCACCGGTTTCCAGGATGGGGGCATCCCCGGCGGTCAGCTGATGACCACCACCCACGTGGAAAATTTCCCGGGCTTCCCCGATGGCATTCTCGGCCCTGAGCTGATGGACCGCTGCAAGGCCCAGGCCCTGCGCTGGGGCACCCGGCTGCTGGAGGCGGATGCCGAGGCGATCGACCTGAGCCGCCGTCCATTCCGCGTCACGGCCGAGGGCCAGACGATCGAGACCCATGCCCTGATTCTCGCCACCGGGGCCAGCGCCAACCGACTCTCCCTTCCCCAGGAGGAGCGCTTCTGGAGCCACGGCATCAGCGCCTGCGCCATCTGCGACGGTGCCACCCCCCAGTTCCGCAACGCTGAGCTGGCGGTGGTGGGCGGCGGCGACTCCGCCTGTGAGGAGGCGGTCTACCTCACCAAGTACGGCAGCCGGGTGCATCTGATCGTGCGCGGCGACCGGCTCAGGGCGAGCGGAGCGATGGCCGACCGGGTGCTTGCCAATCCCGCGATCACCGTGCACTGGAACCGTCGGGTGATCGCTGTCGGCGGGGCTGACTGGCTGGAGACGATCCAGCTGCAGGACACCGGCGGCGGCGCCTCGGAGACCCTGGCGATCCGCGGTCTCTTCTACGCGATCGGCCACACCCCCAACACCCGTCTCGTGCGGGGTCAGCTGGAGCTCGATGCCAAGGGATACCTGATGACCCGGCCAGGGCGACCGGAAACTGCCCTCGAGGGGGTCTACGGCGCCGGTGACGTGGCCGATGCGGAATGGCGCCAGGGCATCACCGCCGCCGGGAGTGGCTGCCAGGCGGCCCTAGCCGCCGAGCGCTGGCTCACCCACCACGGCCTGGCGGTCGCCGTCAGCCACGACCCGGTGGAACCCGCCACGGTGGGAGAACCGAAGCTCACCGCCGAGAGTGACGCAGCGAACTTCGATGCACAGGCCCTCTGGCAGAAGGGAAGCTTCGCCCTCCGCAAGCTTTACCACGAGAGCCCCCGGCCGCTGCTGGTGGTCTACACCTCCCCCTCCTGCGGACCCTGCCATGTGCTCAAGCCCCAGCTCAAGCGGGTGCTTGAGGAACTGGGGGGCCGCGCCCAGGGGGTCGAGATCGACATTGAAAGTGACCCGGCCATTGCCGAACAGGCGGGGGTGACCGGCACCCCGACCGTGCAGCTCTTCCTCGACAAGGAATTGATCCAGACCTGGCGCGGCGTCAAACAGCGCAGCGAATTTCGCGAAGCCATCGAAGGCCTGCTGGCGGTGCGGGCCTGAGGGCGCGGGCCTGAGGGCGGCTGCCCCTCAGCGCCGGCGCGGCCCGCCGGGCCGGTTGCCCCCCGGACGGGGACCTGTGGCACCGGCGTTGCGTTCCCGGTAGGTGATGCGGCCGCGGGTGAGGTCGTAAGGGCTGATCTCCACCAGCACCTTGTCCCCTGCCAGGAGCTTGATCCGGAACTTGGTGAGCTTGCCAGCGGCCCGGCAGAGACACTGGTGTCCGGCGGGCTGCTCGAGGGTGACCAGATAGAACCCATTTCCCTGTTCCTTCTCGATCACACCGGACGTCTCGATCATGCGGGCAAGCGTGGACGAATAGATTCATTCCCACTCTAAAGGCCCGGCATGCGGGGGGCCGGTCCCCCCCAGGGGCGCGGTAGGGTCGCCCCCCTGCCTGGCTCCGTCGGATGATCCTGCCTCCCCTCTCGCTGGACCTGGGCCTGCTGCTGATCTCGATCGGCGTTGTCAATCTCTGGCGCCTGCGCCAGAGCGACTGAAAGCGCGTTCCCAGGGGTGGCCTGCCTGCTGTTCCACAAACCCTTTGGGGTGCTCAGCCAGTTCACCCCGGAGCCAGACAGCCGATGGGATTGCCTCGGCTCCTGGATCACCTGGCCCGGGGTCTACCCCGTGGGGCGCCTGGACGCGGACAGCGAAGGGCTGCTGCTCCTCACCGATGAGGGCCGCCTGCAGCAACGGCTCAGCGATCCCCGCCAGGGCCACTGGCGCCGCTACCTCGTGCAGGTGGAGGGCATCCCCGGCGAACTCGCCCTGGCTCACCTGCGCCAGGGGGTGGAGATCCAGGGACGCCGGACCCTGCCGGCCCGGGCGTGGTCGGTGGATCCGCCGGACCTGGCGGAGCGGCAGCCGCCGATCCGCCATCGCCTGACGGTGCCGACCGCCTGGCTGAGGCTGGAGCTGCGGGAGGGACGCAATCGGCAGGTGCGCCGCATGACCGCCGCGGTGGGGTTGCCGACGCTGCGATTGGTGCGCACGGCGATCGACCTCATGGATGGGGGGCCACCGCTCAGCCTGCAGGGCCTGCCCCCGGGGCGCTGGCGCGAGGTGACGGAGGCGGAGGCGGCGAGGCTGCAGCGGGTGCGGACAGCGGCGCGTAGATAAGGGCGCTGGATGGGAGGGCGCCGGATCAGGCGAGGCAATCCCTCAGCTCCCGGGCCGTCTGCAGCTGGCCGTAGTAGTAATTGGCGCGAGCCCGGCGGTCCGGATCCTCCAGGCTGTCGAGGGCGTCGAACCCGAGGGT
>JBIIND010000199.1:0-4169 GCA_044337665.1 Cyanobium sp. | reverse complement strand
CCGCAACGTCGCCGAGGTGCGCCCCGAGGCGCTGCCGCTCCTGGAGGAGGCGCACCTGCTCAGCCATCCCACGGCGGTGCGGCGGGCCGAGAAGCAGCTGCTGGGGTTGCCCCTCAGCCCGGAGGATCTGGTGGACAAGCCCCTGCTACGGCCGCCGGATGGGCCATGAGCGCCACCGCCGCCCGATAACCCACCGGCACGGCCACATCCCACAGGTCCTCGCCGGCCTCCCGCCGGAGTGGGGGCTCGCCGGGCGCGGCCAGACCCAGGCCCCGGGCCTTGAGCCTTGCCTCCAGGCGGCACCAGGCCGAGAAAAAGGCTGCGGCAGCCGCTCGCGCGCCCTGGCGGTGCGCCAGCTGCTCCAGGGCTTCGGCCTCCGCCACCGGCAGCATCCGCCGGGCGATCGGCCGCCAGTCCAGATCCGGCCGCTCCCGCTCCACATCCACCCCCACCGGCCGGCTCGGATGCAACGCCAGCAGGATCAGCTCACCGGAATGGCTGACGTTGAATTCCGGTCCGCCGGGGCAGCAGGGTTTGCCCCGGGGAGCGGCCTGGATAGCCACCGCCTCCCCAGGCTGACCCAGCCAGGCCCCCAGCAGCAGGCGGAGCGCGCCACGACCCCGCAGAAACCGCTCACGGTCCCCAGGCTGGCGCAAGGCGGCCAGGCGCTGCCGCTCCGGCGAAGAGAGGCAGGCGGCCAACTCCGAGCGCGCAACCTCCGGCAGGGGCTCGCGCCGATCGATGACGAGCAGGGGGGGAGTCGCGGCCGAGGATGCGGCGGTGGCGAGGAGGGCGACGGGCGGGGGATCCTCCAGCCGCCAGCAAAGCGGAACGAGCACCGCCCCAACCTGGCATCGCCCGCTGGGTGCGGTCATGCCCTGGGCGATGGCGGGGTGGGTTCGGCTTCGCGGGCGCCCTGCACGATGGCGCCGTACCAGTTGATCAGAGCTTGATCGCCCGCCTCCATGGCCTCCAGGGCACGTTGGCGGGTGCGACGCGCCAGGGTGAGCAAGGGCTCCGGATCCCAGCGCCGCTGCCATTCCATCAATGTGCCCTGGTGGATGTTGCCGATGGCGTAGGAACGCGGGAAGCCGTAGGTCACGGGAACGAGCGTCCCGTCGGCCTCCAGAACCAGGGGGGTCAACCAGCGGCCCAGGGGTTCAGGCGGAACGGCCTCCAGGCTGAGAAACCGCTCCGGATTCTGGCGCAGATCGGCATGGGAGGTCACATCCAGTTGGATGTAGGCGGGGGAGGAACCTTGCAAGCGCAGGCACTCGATGAGGGCAAAGGCCAGTTCTTCCCCATCCGGTGCCAGGGAGGTCAGACCCGCCAGGGCGTTGCCCTCCGGCTCCAGGGGGTGGACCTGAACCAGGGAGGCTCCCGCATTCACCGCAAAGTCAACCACCCACTCAAGTTCCTGCACATTGGCCTGGGTGAGAGTAAAGACAAAACCGAAACGGATCCCGGATGCGGCCAGGGCCGGCAGGCGGCTGGCCATCCGCCCAAATGCCTGGGGATCGTTCCGCATGCGCGCGTGGCTGGCGGGAATACCGTCCAGGGAGATGGCCAGCACATCCACCAACCCGTGGAGTTGCTCCAGCCGATTCTCCGCGAGAAGCACGCCGTTGGTGGTGACCGTGGTGGTCATGCCCCGCTGCTTGGCCACCCCGAGGATCTGCGCAAGGTGCGGGTAGAGCAGGGGCTCACCTCCTGAGACCCCCAACACCGAATAGTCGAGATCCGCCGCCGCCTCAATCAACTGCAGAATGGGACCCACCTCAAGCCCTTGATCCTCGTGGGGCGAGGAGGAGCTATAGCAATGTAAGCAGCTTAGGTTGCAACGCAGACTCGGATGGATCTGCAACACGCCACGCCCCCCAGTGGGGCCGACATGCCGCAGATCCTCCTCCACAGAAGCAGACTTCAATGTTGAGCCATGTGGCCGAGCTCAACCTCGACAGTATAAACGTCAACGGGTACACCCTTCGGGAATACGATCACACGACCACCGCGACCAAGACCCAGCTTATTGATCAACTTAAGGACACTATTCACGCCCGTTCCGCAACGATCATCACCCTCCGCCGTGAAGGAGGCGCGCAGGAAGTCAGGCTTCGGCTGCCCCTTGATCCAGACGTCATCCAACACAAAACCGGAGGTGGCCGCAACCAGCTTCTTGATGAGATCTTCACTGATCAAGAACCCGCCCTTTTGCCACTTCTCGCGGAGCAGCTCGGAACCACGGATCTCAGTCATTTTTCAGCCAGCCATTCATCTCTCTCCCACAGTAAGCAGCCTTGGCAACGGCGCCACGCCAGCCATGCCTTCGTCACCATTCTTCACCGCATCGCCCGCCGCGACTGAAACCAGATTTACTTCCTCGATTAGAGGAACTCGCCTGATTGCATCAATCTCTGTCCGGGGCGCACCGCCCTCCCCACACCCGCGGCTCCGCCTGGCGCCAGTAACGGGAAAAGCGGCGCAGATCCGGGGCGCGCGGCCCATCCCAGGGCAGATCCACGAACGGCTCGGGCTCCAGAATTGTGAGCGGCAACGCCGCCGCCACGGGCGCGGCGATCGCCGCGAAGCGCGGATCCACCGCCCGGCTGGTGACGATGGCGTCGGCTCCGGCGGCGGCCGCTGCCGCCAGCAGCTCGCGGACCACGTCCCCCTCCCGCACCGCCACGGGCAGCTCCGCCAGGCACTGCCGCAGAAAGCGCAGCCGCCCCGGCGCGAGGGGAAACGGCCCGCCTCCGGCCTCGCCGTGGCCGCCGGTGGTGGCGGTGCGCCCCTCGATCAGCTCGCGGTCGAACACAAACAGGGCCGGGGCGCCGGGATGGGCCCGCAGGGCGGGATTGGCGGGGCCGAGGGCCTCGCCATGCACCCACACCAGCGGCCGCCGGGGTGGGGCGGCAGGCGCCGACGGGAGTGGGAGCGACGGCGCGGCGCGGGGGGAAACGGCGGCCTGCACCCGCGGGTCCAGCGGCCGGAACAGCCGCGCCTGCAGGACCTCGTAGCTGGCGTCGAAGGGACAGCCGCCGGGGCCGCGCCGATCGGCGAGCGGACAGCCGGCGCAGAAGCGGCCGCCGCTGAAGCGCTCCAGGTTGGCGCGGTTGAAGAGGTAGGGCTTGTGGCTGAAGCTGCTGGCCACCCACTGCCAGCTGAGATTGTTGCTGGCCGGATCGCCATCGAGCAGGTGCTGCAGAAACCAGCGGGCGCCCGCCTGCCAGCGCACCCGCCGCCAGTGCACCCCATAGGCCGCCAGCCACAGGCGGGCGTGGTTGTGCAGCCAGCCCGTCTCCATCAACTGGGCCGCGAAGGCGTCGATGCAGGCCAGGCCGGTGGAGGCGGCGGCCAGGTCGGCGGGAAGTTCCGGGGCGTAGGCATCCGGGGGGTGGCCGGTCTTGAGCGGTTCGCGGTCCTCCCAGATCCCGTCGCCCCAGCGGTGCCAGAGGCGCTGCCAGTAGTCGCGCCAACCGAGCTCGGCGATCAGCTTCTCGCCAGCCCGCCGCTGGGAGGGACTCCAGCCGCCCGCCTCCCCATCCGGCGCGAACAGCTCCCCCTGAACGGCCGGCGGCCCGGCAGACCCCGTCCGCAGCCGGGCGAACACCGCCTCACGCACCTCCGCCAGGGTGAGCACGCCGTGGCGGATATAGGGGGACAGGCGCGTGACGGCACCTTCGAGGTGGTTGCGCGTGGCGCCATAGCGGGCCGGATCGATGGCGGCCAGGTGCGCCAACGCCGCGGAGCGGCCACCGAGGGCGGCGTGGGACTGGGAAGGGGGCATCGGCGACAGGCACGGGGGGACAACGGAGCGCCGGCGGCGGAACCGGACCGCGGGGGAGCTCCAGCCGGCCACTGATTCGCCAGGCGAGGGTGACCCGAAAAGGCAGCCGCCAGGGCGGTTGGCGGGGCGGGCAGACCTGAGTAGGGTACGAAAAAGGGATGGATTCGTTATGGCAGTTCTTCACGAAACACTGAAGCAGCGCGTGCTGGAAGCCGAGCGCGACCCCGCCGTGGATACGGCGGCTGCGGCCATTCACCTGGTGCGCGAGTGGCTGGCCACCCACGAGGCGGAGATCGGCGCCAAAGCCGTACCGGTGCCCACGGAATTCAATGGCACGATGATGCAATGGTTTCACTGGTACAGCGAAGCCGACGGCCAGCAC
>JBIIND010000233.1:0-3681 GCA_044337665.1 Cyanobium sp. | reverse complement strand
CTCCCCCACGGCGCGCCTCGCCAGCGGCATGGACATCGCCGTGAACCGCGCCTGGCAGGGGCTCGACTACACGCAGGTGGCGAACCAGCAGGCGGTGAGCTTCTGGCGCTCCGACAGCACCCTGTTCGACCGGCCCCGGGATCTGGTGATGCTCGATCCGCTGCTGGCGGCACTCGAGCCGCAGCTGCCCGGCAGTGATGACCTCGAAGAACTCAAGAAGACGAACAAGCGGCTCGATCTGCGCACCCTGGTGGAGCTCGAACTGGGCCGCGGCAGCTTCGAGGCCTCCTATGCCCTGTTCCGCCTGCCGCGCAGCGTGTTCGAGGGCAGCGCCTTCAACGCCAGTAACGGCGTGGTGGAGGTGGCGCCGAGCAACCAGAGCGACGCCGTGGATCTGGCCAAGCAGGGTGCGGGCTCCGCGTTGGAGGTCTTCCTGCTCGACCGCGAAGACCAGTGGCAGTTGCTGGGCAATGGCGCCTTCAACCAAACGCCGCTCAACTTCCGCCACGATCCGAACTACGTCTATTTCCTCGGCGTTGACGATTCGCTGATTGCGGTGCGCGACAACCCGCGCAGCGATCTGCTCAAGGCCCCCTTCGATCTCAGCGAGCTCACCGGCCCGAACCCCACGGGGCCGATCGTGTACGACCGGCCGCTGTTCAACAGCGCCAGTCCCAACGACGCCCTGCTCGCCGCCGGCCGGGATTTCCTGGCCCAGCTGTTCCACCTCAGCACCGCCGTGGATGTTGAGGGCGAGCCGATCGTCGGCGTCATCGCCGGTGAGAGCCTGGCGCCCTGGTTGGAGGCCTTCGCCGCTTCGCTCACCAGCCCGGTGCTGTTGCGCGACGACAGCACAGACGACCAGATCGATGCCTCCCTGGTGCGCCGCCGCACGTTGCTCAGCGCCAGCCCGTTGTTGAGCGAGCTGCAAGCCAGCCCGGCGGCGCTGGCGGCCCCTGGCGCAGCGGTGGAGACGGCGGCTTTCTCGGCGCCCGAGAGCATCAGCACAACCAAGCAGATCGGTGGCATCGGCGTTGGCTCAGAGGTGATCAACTCGGTAGAGCTTTATAAGAATCTGATTCCGATCTCCGGGCTCGAGACCATCCAGATACCCACCGATCTCTTCCCTTCCTTCAAGCTGAATCTCGGTCTGCTCGCGGCAATGAATGACCAGCGGCTGATTCAGCTGCTGGCCAGCCCCCCCGCTGTCGATCTGGTTGAAGAAAGCTTCGCCGCCGCCTTGCCGACGCCGCTGCGCACGCAAACGATCAGCGCGACCAGCGCCATCAAGACGACAACCAATACGGAGCTTCTCTGGGATGTGGAGCCCACCACCACCATCGATGGCCAATTGTTGGGTTACCAAGAGGCGGCAAAGGTTGGGCCTGGAAACTATGCCCGGATTACCTCCGATAAGCAGGTTGTCATCAGTTCGCCAGTGCTTGGCTTCGCGGGCGACGTAGCGGCCGCCTACAGCGAGTTTCCACGCCTGGAGACGGCTGTTGTTGGCCAGAGCGGTGGACCTAGCAATGTCTATTCCGCCTACTGGCTGCCGAGTGCAAACCAAGGCTATAGCTTCCAATGGTTAATTGCGAACCAGGCTCAATTCAATGATCGCAGCCCCGAAACCGGCGGAGCTGCCAATCCGCTGGCAAGCATGCTCACGATTGCGTTGCCTGCGCCTGTCGACGTTGCCAGAGTTTCCCTGGAACTCGCCGCGGTCCCGGCTGAGCGGAACGGCGGCCAGCCTGTGTTGCGCAGCCATCTCTTCAAGGTCAATCAGTACAGAAAGAAGAGCGTCAGCTTTGACGATACGCTGTTGGTTGATATCAAGCTTTCTGGCTTCGTCGCAGGCGACTATGAAATCGTGGACAGCCGTGTTGTCAACCTAAACGGTGACCAGACTTATATTGATAACTATGCGGGGGCTGTCGACTTTATCAGCTTTACGCCCTACTTCGAGATCGGCAGCCTCGATGGGAAGACCAGTGGCTATAGCGATGAAACATTCCTCACGCCCTTGCTGAACGGTGCCAGCGGAGTTGGCCTGCAGTTGTCGATCGACGATGTCTTGATTCGCAACACAATAAGTACGCCAGAGAATTACACGCTGCGCTACAACACCTACGTCTTGCCGGGCTCCGAGCTGCAGGTTGCCGCCTATCAGGGCTCGCAGGTGAATGGGGCCGCGGTTGGGACGGCCAGCCTGGCCAGTGCCAATGGGGCCCTTTCGGTGGCGGTGAACACCATGCCGGTGCTGCCCAATCCCCTGCTCACCCTGAGCAAGCGCAGCGGCGAGGCCTTCAGCCTCAACGACATCACCTTCAGCCCCTCCAGCACCGGTTCCTACCGCGCCCAGATCACCTACTACGACGGCCGGGTCGAAGAGGTGACGCTCAACTTCGGCTCCTCGGCCATCACGCCCGACCAGCTGACGCCGCTGGCGTCCGATGCCAGCCAGAGAGCGGTGGCACCCGTCACGCCTCCCGCGCTCAACACCCCGGCCGGCCTGGCCCGCCAGGCGCTGCTCGCGGCCCTGGACGGTCCTGTTCAGTCGATCGCGTTCCGATCGACCGCAACCAGCGGCTTCCTCAATCAACAGCTCTCGATTCTCGACGTCGCGCTGGCCACGGCCCTGGGTGAAGCGCCCGTGAACCTCACGCGCGACCTGCGCAACGCCACCCTCGAGGCCATGGGGCCGCTGCCCAGCGAGGCCAAGCTCCATCTCGACACGGCGGTACTCAAGGGGCTCACCTCCGCCCGCGTGGCCCTGGAGGATCTGGCGGTCTTCCTCGGCAACGCCTCCAGCTCCTCGCTACCCAGCGATTTGGCCAGCACGGCCAAGTCCTTCTCCTTCGCGAGCCAGGCCGCGGTGGCCGATCTCAGTGGCCGCAGCCTCGCCGAGCTGATCGCGATCGGGCGCTCCGATCGCCTCGATGGCCAGCCCGTGCTGGCGCCCGCCTTCTCGCCGGCGGAGCTGGCGGAGCTGCTGAAGCGCGATCTGATCCTCAAGCCCACCGATATCGGCCTGATCGACGACATCCACACCCTCGACGAAACGGTGCGGGTGTTGTTGCGACCGCTGGAATCTCCCCTGGAAGTGCTGCGCAACACCAACCCGCTGCCGCCGCTCCCGGTCCAGCCACCGCTGCTGTTGGCCGAGGGTTCGCTGTTCCCCGATGCCACCTTGGCGGCCTTCGGCGATGTGGATCTCGGCGGGCCGATCAGCGATCTCTACCTCGGCGGCGAACGGGCCGGAATGATCAACTACGACCCGGTCTTCGCCCTGCCGGGCGATGCGGCGGGCTTCCGCAGCACCCTCCCCTCCCTGGCGATGGTGACCCTGCACGACGCCATCCATCCGCTTGATCTCAGCGGGCTGCAGCTGGCCACCCTGCCCAATCCCTCCGCGTCCCGTCGCCATCCGCTGCTGCCGGCACCCCTGGACCCGGCCATCGGCCTCGATTTCGGCAACACGGTGGCCTATCGCGAGTTCTCGCTGGCGCAGCTGATCGGCACGCCGATCCTCGGCCGCACTTATCAGATTCAGGCCGTTGCCGGCTTCCGCGCCGACCTCGATGGCGATGGGGTGGCCACGCCCCTGGCCCTGCGCCTGCAGATCCTCGACAGCCGCAATCGCCTGATCGATCGCCTGCAGGACACCGATAACACCCACAATCC
>JBIIND010000306.1:0-2994 GCA_044337665.1 Cyanobium sp. | reverse complement strand
GGAGTGCAGCGACGCCGGCGTCCAGTTCGTGATCGTGGGCAACGCCCGCGTGATCCAGACGGTCAAGCTGGTGAGGCTGGAGCAGTTCCTGCACCTCCAGCCCGATCTGGAGCAGGCCCTGGGCAGTCTTGCCGCCGCCTGATTCCACCGCCGCCTGGCTGGCCGGTCTCGCTGACCTCTCCCCAGCCGCCGATCTCCCCCCCCAGCAGCTCGCCTGGCTTGGGGATGCGGTCTGGGAGCTCCACCAGCGGCTGATCGAGTGCCGAAGGCCAGCACGCGCCCGGGATTCCCACCGGGCCGTGGTCGCTCGGGTGCGGGCTGCCGCCCAGGCGGAAGCACTGCAGCGACTGGATCTGGTGCTGCGCCCGCAGGAGCGCGATCTGGTGCGTCGCGGTCGCAACAGGGCCGGCCGCGGCCCCCGCGGGGGTGATCCGGCCCTCTATGGGCAGGCGACGGGATTTGAGACGATGCTGGGATGGCTGTTTCTGCGCGATCCGCAGCGGCTCGCCGAGCTGCTCGATGCCCTTGATGGACCAGAGTCAACCATCAGCCCCTGACGGATCCTTGCCTCCTACCCCCATGAGTCCCCCTTCCGATCGACGCTTTGACTCCAGGCCGGAGCGTGGTCGGCGCGGCCCCCGCCCCACCGGCGGACGCTTTGCTGCCCCCCGGGCGCGGCGGGATCGGGAGGAGGGCGGTGAGCGCCCCTGGCAGCGCTCCGGTGACCGTCCCTGGCGCTCCGCGGAGGACCGTCCCGCGGAGGGACCTCGGGAGGGCAGCCGGGGGGGCGACCGCCCGGTCCGCTTCGAGCGCGGCGACCGTCCCGATCGGGGTCCCCGCCCGGTGGGGCGTGGTGACCGTCCGGCCAGCTCCGATCGCTTTCCCCGTGCCCCGCGGCCCGGCCGACCCGAGCGCTTCGGGCGCCCTGAGCGCTTCGGGAGGCCCGAGCGACCGGGGCGGTTCGAGCGGCCCGGGCGGTTCGGCTCCGGCGAGGGGGGCCGCCGAGAGGAGGGCCGCCGAGAGGAAGGGCGCCGAGAGGAGGGGCGGGACAGCCGCTTCTCCCGCCGCCCCACCCCCCAGGAACCCCCGAACCAGGACATGGAGCCCCGGGGGGAGGCCGCCAGCCATGCCCCGGATTCCGGCAGCGACCTGATCTGGGGACGCCATGCCGCCCTGGCCGCCCTGGAGAGCGGGCGGCCCATGCACCGCATCTGGTGCACACCGGAGATGCGCTTCAGCCCCCGTTTCCTGCAATTGCTCCGGGAAGCCAAGGCCTCGGGCGTTCTGGTGGAGGAGGTCACCTGGGCCCGCCTCGGCCAGCTCAGTGCCGGCGGGGTGCACCAGGGCATCCTGCTCCAGCCCGCCGCCGCGGAGTGCCTTGATCTGCCCACATTGATGGAGGGGTGCCGCGACCTGGGGGAGCCGCCCCTGTTGATCGCCCTCGACGGTCTCACCGATCCCCAGAACCTCGGTTCGATCGTGCGCAGCGCCGAGGCCCTCGGAGCCCATGGCATGGTGCTGCCCCAGCGACGCAGCGCCGGTCTCACCGGATCGGTGGCGAAGGTGGCCGCCGGTGCGCTGGAGCACCTGCCGGTGGCGCGGGTGGTCAATCTCAACCGCTCCCTGGATGCCCTGAAGCAGGAGGGCTACCGGGTCGTCGGTCTGGCCGGCGAGGGCAGCGTCACCCTGGAGGAGGCCGATCTCAGCGGTCCGCTGGTGGTGGTGATCGGATCGGAGGGGGACGGGCTTTCCATGCTCACCCGACGAAGCTGTGACCAGCTGGTGCGGGTCCCCCTGCGCGGCGCCACCCCGAGCCTCAATGCCGGGGTGGCCACCGCCCTGGTGCTCTATGAAGTGGCGCGTCGGGGCTGGATGCGCGGCCTGAGCGGCACCGCGGCCGCCCCACGCCTTGTGCGCCCGGCCCTGGCGGCCCCCCCCCCCGTCCCCGAGGCTCTGCCGGAACACCTCAGCGAGGCTCTGCCGGAAGACCTCAGCGAGGCCGTGCCGGAAGACCTCCCCCAGGTCATGCTGGAAACCGAGGACGAGACCGATGCCGGGCAGCCAGCCGCGGGCGCGGGGGATCCATCGCCCGATGCCCCTCTGCCCCTGGCCCCGGAGCTCCCTACCCCTGCTCCCCAGGCGGAGATGGCAACGCCGGAGGAGCCGCCCCAGGAGCGGAGCCGTCACCCGGAGGTTTTGCCGACGGCCGATGCCTTCCAGGCGGATATCACCCTCTGAGCCATGACCCTTCCGGTCGGCCGACCCCGGCCGGATCGCGTGATCAAAATGGGGAGGTCTGCGTCCCTGTCCATGAATCCCCTGCTCTGGCCGTTGCGCGGCCTCGCGAATGGGCTCGGGCTCGCCTGGTGGGCACGGGTTGAGACCCGCTCACCCGACGCGGTGTACTGGTTCGGGCCTTTCGTGCGCCGCGCCACCCTGGAGCGGCAACTCCCCGCCTTCCTCGACGACCTGCGCTCCGAAGCCCCCGCGTCCCTGGAGCACCGCCTGCTGCGCACCCACCGCACCGAGCCGCTCACCGAAACCCTGGAGTCCTCCGGCTGATAGCGTCCCACCAGCAGCCAGGACACGGCCGATGGGGATCGCCCAGTGGCGCGAGCAACTCAAGCGTGGTGAGATTTCCGCCCGTGAGCTCACCGACAGTCACCTGGCGCGGATCGCGGCCGTGGATCCCACGCTCCACGCATTCCTCGAGGTGACCGCCGAGCGGGCCCGCGCTGACGCCGAGCGGATCGATGTCGCCCGCTCCGCCGGCGAGCCCCTCCCTCCCCTCGCCGGGATTCCCCTGGCGATCAAGGACAACCTCTGCACCCGCGGCATTCGCACCACCTGCTCCAGCCGCATGCTGGCGAACTTCGTCCCGCCGTACGAATCCACGGCCACCGCCCGCCTTTGGAGCGCCGGTGCGGTGCTGCTGGGCAAGACCAACCTCGATGAGTTCGCCATGGGCAGCTCCACCGAGACGTCCGCCTTCGG
>JBIIND010000179.1:0-4513 GCA_044337665.1 Cyanobium sp. | reverse complement strand
TGGCTTGCGGTTATTCGCTTGCGCTTGTTGGCTGTTCTGCGCTGGCGCCGTAGGCGCCTCGATTGGCTGGCGATTCAGGCCTCACCGCCCTCCTCCTCTGCCTGGGGGCGCTGGGTCATCAGGGTCAGGAAGGCCCGTCATCGGGCTCCGCTAGATGGGGAGGGTCGAGCTGGACTCAGCTGGAAAGCAATGCTGCTGGCTCAAGGCGCTCCAAGCTCTTTCTCTGGCGTTCTCGCGCCATGGCCTCCGGCCGACTGCGGCTACCTCCGCCATTCGTGCTGCCTGCTGCGCAGAACCCTCCGCTCCGATAAACAATGTCGTTCGGTTGCCGAACAAGCCCAATCGCGGGGTCTTGCTGCTGATCGGCCTTCCGCGTTCCGCCTCGATCCTGCTCAGCCCAACCACTCCTGCGGCACCTGATCCAACGCCCTGAACTCCGGGTCTTTGTGCACCAACACCGCCCCTTCCCGCTGGGCGGCGGCGGCGATCCAGGCATCAGCCAGCGAGAGGGGATGGCAGGCCTTGATGGCGGCGGCCTGCTCCAGGAGCGCGTCAGTGCAGGGCACCCATGTGATCGGCAACGACTGCAGTTGGGCATCAGCGAGGCGAGCGTGGCGTTCGCCCTCGTCTTTCCAGACGCGATAGAGCACTTCCATGCGGCTCATGAAGCAGACCAGGCAGCGGCTTTCGCCGCTTCGAGCTGCCTGAAGCAACTGGGCCACCCGTTCGGCGCCGTCCTCGTCGTCCCGCAGGGCGAGGAGAGCGGAGGTGTCGAGCAGCCAGCGCGTGGTCATTCGTCTTCCTTGCGCCGGTCGAGCTGGCGTTCCTTCAGCAGCCGGGCGGTGCCGCCACCGGCGCCGGAACCACGAAAGGCGCGGATGGGGTCGAGGTCCACCGGCACCACCCGGATGGCGCCATCGCCGTCGACGATCCACTCCAGGCGGGTGGAGGGCCCAAGGCCGAAGCGCTCGCGGATCGGGGCGGGTACCACGGTCTGACCGCGCGCGGTGATCGTGCTGCGCATCGCATGAATTACTGGCGAAGCTTGATTGTAATTCGCCTGCGCCTCCAGCGCCTCAGCCCTCCCCCTGATCCAGCCGCTCCACCCAGGCCAGCACCGCCGTGGCCGTGCTGATTGCCTGCTGGCTGTCGCTCGGCTCGAACAGGTCCATCGGCGCCGTGTCCTCCAGCGGATAGCGGCTGGTCACGGTCATGCGCGTCAGAGCCCGCAGGGGCAGCTTCGCCAGGCCCGAGGCATCCACGCCTTGTTGTTCCAGCACCTCGACCAGCTTGGGGAGTCCATGGGTGTGGGGCGGCACTAAGCCCAGCTCCACGATCGACCCCTTGAGGGCCTTTTCCGCCGCCTGGGAGGCAAAGAAGCAGGCCTGGGCGTGGAAGCCGTTTCTGCTGGCCACCACCGCCAGATCGAGGTCGTTGCGGGCCTGGCGCCACCAGGCCATCGGTCGTGCCTGGCTCATGGCTCCGGATAGAGGCGGATCGCCTGGGAGCGGATTGCCCGCCAGTGGGGCGAGGGGGAGTGGGCCATGGCCTGCCAGCGCTCGTGATCAATCGCCAGCACGTCATCGCCCACCAGGGCTTCAATCAGATGATCGGCGGCCCGTTCGGCCTCGTCTTGGTTGGCGGCCACCACCAGCAGGTCGGTATCCGAGAAGCCATCCCAATCGCCACGGGCAAGAGATCCGAACAGCCAGACGCTGCAATCGTTTGTCCCCAGGGTGTCCTGCAGGCGCTGGCGCAACGCCATGATCCGACGCTCCCGCTCCCGGCGGCGCAGTGGTGCGAAGGTGCTTTCACGGGCGATCATTAGCCAATCCTATGGGCACCCGCTTACGTAGGGCTTGCTGAGGAACCCAGAACCGTTGCGGGGCAATTGATTCCGGCGACCAGCATGCGTTAAGATGGGATGTAATCAGCCTTTTTTGGCTTAGAAGAACTCCCTGGCTCGCCAATGTACGTCTTTCAGAGCGCTGGACAGCTATCGATTGAGGAGTTCCATGTCCCCTTTGGAGGGAAGCTTGACCCAGGTAATCGCTGGTTTGTGCTTGCCGGTGCGATTCCTTGGGAACCCTTGGAAAACAGCTACGCGCCCCAGTTCAGTGCCAAGACAGGTGCCCCTGCCAAGCCATTCCGGATGGCCTTTGGTGCTCTGTACATCCAGCAACGGCTGGGGGTCACGGATCGGGAGACAGTAGAGCTGATTACGGAATCACCGTACCTGCAATTCTTCATCGGGCTGAGCGGCTTCCAATACCTGCGGCCGTTTGATCCATCCATGATGGTTCACTTTCGCAAGCGGATTGGCCCTGACCTGATCAAGGTCTGCAATGACATGATGAAGGTGAACGGCATCGCGATGATTCAAGAACTATTGGTGGCATTCCAAGAGGGAGATGGTGAAGCTGAGAAGACAGAGCTTGAAGCCATTGAAACAGACCTTGGCGTGGGCCAGCAACGTTGGAACCCGGGAGCAACTGGGGTACCTTGATTCTGGATGCAACTTGTAGACCCGATGATATTCCCTATCCCGTTGACTTGAGGCTGCTGAATGTAGGCGAAGCCTTCTCCGCAGGAGTTGCGAGAGAAACGACGAAGGCAATCATTGACGAGCTATTCAAGCAGCTGAAGGGCAAGATCAACCGAAAGCCCCGCTGCAACCGTGATAAGGCTCGCAATCGCTTCCTTGCCATCATCAAGCAGAAGAGGCCAAAGCTGGATGAGATTCGCGAAGCTAAGCGCTTCCAGCTGAATGAGATCAGGAGAAACCTACGAGCAGTGGATCGCCTGATCCACTGTGGCGCAGTGCTTCTGGAGCTTGGCAGCCAGTTGTATCGGAAGCTGCTTGTCTCCAGTGAACTATACCGCCAGCAGCAGGAGATGTTCGACGCAGACAAGCGGCGCGTTGATGACAGGATCGTAAACCTGTCGAAACCACATGTCCGCCCGATCATTAGGGGAAAGCCAGGAAAGAAGACTGAGTTCGGCGCCCTAGCCCGAAGGGCTTCCGCTCGCGGTTGATCTCGATCTCTGGTGATAATGGATTCGTGGATATCGATCGGATCAGCTGGGACAACTACAATGAAGCAAATGACCTGATCGCGCGAGCTGAGCGATACAAGGAAGAGCATGGGTGTTATCCAGCACGAATTTGTGCGGATTCGATCTACATGACTTTCGCGAACAAGAAGTTCTGCGAAGGCCATGGAATCCGCCTCAGTGGACGCGCCCGTAAGAAGGAGGCAGCAGAGATCGAAGGCCAGTCAGCGGAACAACAGGAGCTGTTCAAATCAGATCTGAGAAAGCGTTCCGTGATCGAAGGTAGAATCGGCACAAGCAAGCGAAAATATGGTCTCGATCGGATCATGACGAAGCTAGTTGCAACTTCAAGGTCGGTGATAGGGATGGCCTTCTTTGTGATGAATGCTGAGAAGATCTTGCGCTTACTGCGCCTTTTTATTTGCTTTGCTTGTATCTGTACGCATGGCGATGATGTGCTTGTTATCTTCTGAGCGCCGCATAGCACCTTTAGGGGCTTTCTAAACAGCATTATCGATCAACTTCTTTGTTTGTTGTCCAAGATGGGGCCTGGCAATGCTTTGCCCCTAGAGTTCCCCATTACCTGGAGAATGAATTTCAGCAAGCCCTACGTAGTTGACACCAGGCACCTCAGGGTTCCAACTGCTCCAGCCAGGTCTGTAGATCCACGATGCCCCTGAAATCAAGCAGGGCCAGGGCCAGCTCTTCCAGTTGCGAAAGGCTTAGGGCTTCGATCCGGGCGGAGGTGGGGGCGTCAAGGGAACCGCAACGGCGTTCCAGCAGCCGCGAGGCAAGAGCGCTGGCCTCGCGGCGGCGGCCTTCCTCCTGCCCCAGTTTCCTGCCCTCCTGCCGTCCCAGCTTGACGCCCTCCTGTCTCCCTTCCGCGAGGATGTCCTGGAAGGCGCGGGTGTGGCGCCAGAAGTCTTTGGAGATGCCGAGGGTGTACGGGGGCATCAACCTCAGGCAGCAGTGGCCGAGGGAGCTACTCGCTACAAGCCGTGGGAACGCGCCCAACAGCAGCAAGCGGCGGGATCGACAGGATCTCCTGGCGCAACAACTCCTGCATGAGGGGGTGGGCAGGAGCCTGCCGACAGCCCGCTAACACGACCGGTGCCTGCGGCCACCAAAGAATCTTAATTTTTAATCACTGTTAAGTGTGATTCAACTCACATCCCCCCACCAGGTTATCCAGCTATAATAAATTTGTAGATTTTTACCATACCACATGGAAACTCCCTCGCCTGCTGTCAACACCAGCGAGAGCGCAACGCCAATGATCACTCTGGCTGGCAAGCAGTACTCCTACGACACCCTCTCCGAACCTGCCAAGCAACTCGTAGCGGCCATCCGCGCTTCCGAAGAGGAGATGAAAAGCATCCGCAATCAGCTAGCGCTGATGGATGTGGGTCGCCGTGCCCTCGCCGCCCAGCTGCGCCTGGCGGTGGAGAACCCCGAAGCC
>JBIIND010000178.1:0-4521 GCA_044337665.1 Cyanobium sp. | reverse complement strand
GCGCCAGCAGGAGACCCCCCAGCAGCAGGGCCGTCATCAGCAGCGCTTCGCTGAGCAGGTCACCCCCCGGCGGCACCACCACCAGCGGGTTGCCACTCCCCCAGGCCCAGATCCGCAGCACCAGCGCCTTCAGGAGGATCGCCCCCAGGGGCAGCAGCACCGCCAGCTGCAGCAACTGGGCCCGATTGCGCTGGCGTCCCGCCAGCACCGCCGCCACCGCCCCGACCAGGGCCGCCATCAGCAGCCGCACCTCCAGCAGCGCGTCGAGGGGGATCGGCCAGAGCAGGCTGGCGGCCGCCAGCCACGCCAACCCCGACGACGTCCCCAACCCCTGGGCCACCAGCAGGGTGGGGGGCACCAGCAGGGCCAGCGGGCTCACGTCCTTGCCCAGCCAGAGCTTGCAGCCCTGCACCACCAGCAGCATGGCCAGGGCCAACAGCGCCTGGCGCGGCTCCAGGCTGGCCCGCCAGCGCCGCATCACCAGCAGCATCACCCCACAGGCCGCCAGGGCCTCGGCGAAGTGTCCCAGCCAGGCCAGGGGCCGCGGCCCGCGGCTCACCCGTTCAAAGTGGTCGAGTACATCAAAGGCCTGGGGACCGATCGTCTCGCCCTGGCGCACAATCACGTCGCCCTGGCGCACCCGGATCGTCGGGACGCCCTGCTGGCGCACCAGGCGCACGATGCGCGTTTCGCTCAGGGCGGAATCACTGCGCAGGTTGGTGCGCCCCTCCAGGCTGGCGGCCACCAGCCGCGCCCCAAGCCGGCGGCCCACGGCGGGCTGCTCGCTGAGATGAAGCTCCGCGGCCTCCACCAAGGTGCTCTCCGCCACGCTCGCCACCACCCCCTGCCGCAGCATGCGCAGCTGGGCCTGGCGCACCGCCTGCTCCCACCCCAGGCGCTCCGCCGGCCCCAGACCCGCCAGCCAGCGCCGCTCCTTTGGACTGAGGTTGAGCGGGTCGATGCGGGCCTGGCGGCTGCTCACCTGCTCCTGCACCGCCGCCAATCGCCGGTTCAGGTCGTCCTCCAGCAGGCGGCTGCCCGCCTCGTCCACCACCTGCAGCTGGGTGCGGATCAGCATCCGCCGCCGCCGCTCCTCGAACGCGCTGCTGTCCCACACGCTCGCGTCCCGCGGGGCCACCACGGTCTCCCGGGCGATCTCCCCCACCCGCAGGCTGGGTTCCACCAGCCAGGGCCAGCTCGAAAGCAGCGCCACCAACAGGCAGGCCACCAGGACCATCGCCGTGCCGCTCCGGCTCCAGGCCACGATGGCCTGCCGGGGCCGCTCGAGCCGCAGAAGCCGGCGCCACAGCACCCGAAGCCGTCGCCCCGCCGTATCCATTCGCCAACGCTAGCGAGCGCCCCCCGCCCCCACGCCATGCTGGAACCAGTGCAGGGGCGGCGATGGCCACGCTTCTCGACGGTCGCCGCTTGGCCGCCACCATCGAAACCCGGCTGGCCGCGGTGATCGCGGCCGGCCTCCCCGCAGCCGGGCGCCCGCCCGGATTGGCGGTGCTGCGGGTCGGCGACGACCCCGCCAGCGGCGTCTACGTGGCCAACAAGGAGAAGGCCTGCCTCCGCATCGGCATCCGCAACCTCGGCGCCCATCTCCCCGCCACCACGGCGGCGGCGGAGGTGCTGGAGCGGATCCGCCAGCTCAATGCCGACCCCCACGTCGATGGCATCCTCCTGCAGCTCCCCCTCCCCGACGGCCTGGCGGAGGGGCCGCTGTTGGAGGCGATCGATCCCGACAAGGACGCCGACGGCCTGCACACCCTCAACCTCGGGCGCCTGCTCAAGGGCGAACCCGGCCCGCGCAGCTGCACCCCCGCCGGCGTGATGGCCCTGCTCGCCGACGCCGGCGTGGCGCTCTCGGGCAAGCGCGCCGTGGTGGTGGGCCGCAGCATCCTGGTGGGCCAGCCGATGGCGCTGATGCTCCAGGCCGCCGACGCCACCGTGAGCGTCGCCCATTCCCGCACCCGCGACCTGGCCGACCTCACCCGCCAGGCGGAGGTGCTGGTGGTCGCCGCCGGCCGCCCCCGCCTGATCGGCGCCGAGCACGTGCGGCCCGGGGCGGTGGTGGTGGACGTGGGCATCCACCGGCGGCCCGAGGGCGGGCTCTGCGGGGATGTCCGATCCGAGGAGGTGGAGCCCCTCGTCGCCGCCCTCTCCCCCGTCCCCGGCGGCGTCGGTCCCATGACCGTGGCGATGCTGCTGGTCAACACCGTGGTGGCCTGGTGTCGGCGCCATGGGGCTGACGCCTCCCCCCTTGCCGACCTCATCCCCTGAGGGGCGGCCGGGGCCGGATGAGAGAATCCCGCCCAGCACGGGACGGTTCATGACAGCGGCGGTCAGCACGCCCTTCGAATTCGCCGCCTACCTGGAGGCCGCCCGCCTTCGCGTGGAGGCCGCCCTCGACGCCTCCCTCGCTCCCGAGCGGCCGGAATCGCTGCGGGAGGCGATGCGTTACTCCCTCCTCGCCGGCGGCAAGCGTCTCCGACCGATCCTCTGCCTGGCGGCCTGCGAGCTGGCCGACGGCCAGGCCGAGCTGGCCCTGCCCACCGCCGTGGCGCTGGAGATGATCCACACCATGTCGTTGATCCACGACGACCTGCCGGCGATGGACAACGACGACCTGCGCCGCGGCCGTCCCACCAACCACAAGATCTACGGCGAAGCCAACGCCATCCTCGCCGGCGACGCCCTGCTCACCCGCGCCTTCGAAATGGTGGCCCTGCGCAGCCCCGGCGTGCCGGCGGAACGGCTGCTGGCGGTGGTGGCCGAGCTGAGCCTCGCCTCCGGCGCCCCGGGCCTGGTGGGGGGCCAGGTGGTCGATCTGGAATGCGAGGGCAAGCCGGTCGACCTCGACACCCTCGAATACATCCACCTCCACAAGACCGGCGCCCTGCTGCGGGCCAGCGTGCTCAGCGGCGCCCTGCTCGCCGGCGCCCCCGCACCGCTGCTGGAGGCCCTGCGCACCTACGCCCGCGGCATCGGCCTCGCCTTCCAGATCATCGACGACATCCTCGATGTCACCGCCAGCAGCGAGGTGCTCGGCAAGACCGCCGGCAAGGACCTCGCCGCCGACAAGACCACCTATCCGAAGCTGCTGGGGCTGGAGGAATCCCGCCGCCGTGCCGAGGCGCTGGTGGCCGAGGCCAAGGACGCTCTCGCCCCCTGGTCCGCCGGCGAGGACGGCAGTCGCGCCGCCCCCCTGCTGGCCCTGGCCGATTACATCACCAGCCGCGACCGATGAGCCTTCCCGCTGCCCCCGATTCCGGCCATGCCTTGCTGATGCTGCGGGATCTGGCCGACAACTCCGTGCTCTGGTGGGGCCTGGCCGCCTGCGGCATCGCCCAGCTCTCCAAACTGGCGGTCGAACTGGTCCGCCACCGTCGCTGGCGACCAGCCGTTCTGCTGGAAACCGGCGGCATGCCCTCCAGCCATTCCGCCCTGATGACCGGCACCGCCGCTGCGATCGGCTGGAGCGAGGGCTTCCAATCCCCCCTCTTCGCCCTCTCGGCCGCCCTCTCCTTTGTGGTGCTCTACGACGCCAGCGGCGTCCGCCGGGCCGCTGGCCTCACCGCCCAGCGGCTGAACGGCCTGCCCGATCGCCTCTGGGAGCCCCAACCGGAGGGCGGGCCCAGCCTGGCGCCCTTGAAGGAAAACCTCGGCCACACCCGCAGCGAGGTGCTGGTGGGCAGCCTGCTCGGCCCGGTGGTTTCGCTGAGCGGTCTGGCACTGGTGGGGTCTCCCCTGCACCTGGCCCACCAGTGGGGGCTGTTCGGGCTCCTCCCCGGCGCGACCCCCTGAACCGCCCCCCCCTCACCCCGGATCAGGAGGCCGCCGAGCGCACCTTCCTCACCTGGCTTCAGACCCCGGCCGCCGACATCCCCTTTGTGCTCCGGGGTTACGCGGGCACCGGCAAGACCTTCCTCTCCTCCCGCCTGCTGGAGCACGTGGAGCGCGCCGGCCTCTGCTGGACGGTGGTCGCCCCCACCCACAAGGCGGTGGGGGTGCTGCGGCGCCAGTTGGAACTCGCCGGCCTCCATCCCCCCTGGTACCCCTCCACCATCCACCGGCTGCTCAGGCTCAAGCTGCGGCGGGAGCGCGACCTGGAGCGCTGCGAGGAGACGGAGCAAACCGCCGTGGCCCTGGAGCATCTGGGGCTGGTGTTGGTGGACGAGGCCTCGATGGTCGACGGCGCCCTGCTGGAGATCGCCCTCCGCTGCGCCCACCCCTTCCGCACCCGGCTGGTGTTCGTGGGGGATCCGGCCCAGTTGCCACCGGTGGGGGAACCGTGCAGCCCCGTGTTCGCCCTGCAGCGCGCCGCCCACTCCGCCCTCACCCAGGTGGTGCGCCACCAGGGTCCGGTGCTGCGCCTCGCCACCGGCCTGCGCCAGGGGGATCTCCCCTGCCGGCAGCCCCCGCGCCTGGCGCCGGTGCACGGGGCCGCCGGCAGGGTGGCCCTGCTCGATCGCGCCGCCTGGCTGCACGCCGCCCAGGACGCCCTGCGACGCAGCG
>JBIIND010000382.1:0-4524 GCA_044337665.1 Cyanobium sp. | reverse complement strand
TATCGAGCAACAGCTCCAAGCCAGCAGCTGTCGTCACAGGAGCGGTTGCTCAAAGCCGGCGAGCTCCTCCTCCGGAAGGGCCTCTAGAAGCACCGCCGGTGATGGCAGGATGAACCGGCCCGCCAGCACGCCTGGCAAGCGTCGAAAGGTGGGCTGTTCCAAGGGCACCAGACGAGCCCAAGGTTTCCCACCTTTGGCTACCACAATCGTTTCACCTGCATGGGCCGCGTCGATAAGACGCGAGAAGTGGGTCTTGGCCTCGTGCACGTTCACAATGCGCTGGGGAGAAGCGGTCATGGGCGGATCCAGGCCTCGGTCCTTTCAGCATCTTAGTCCGCCTCTGGACCAAGCAGGAGGTCAGGGTTGATGGCGCCTCTGATCACCCCAGCCGACCGCATCTTCGTGGCGGGTCACCGCGGCATGGCGGGCAGTGCCATCTGCCGCGCTCTGCAGCGGGCCGGTTATGGCGATTCTTCCCATGGCGGCGCCTTGCATACGGCCACACGCGCCGAGCTGGATCTGGAGGATGGCTCAGCGGTGCAGCGTTGGTTCGCCGAGCAGCAGCCCACGGTGGTCGTGCTGGCGGCAGCGAAGGTGGGCGGCATCCATGCCAACAACACCTATCCCGCGGACTTCCTGCTCGATAACCTCAAGATCCAGACCAATGTGATCGAAACTGCTTGGCGGTCGGGGGTGCGGCGGCTGCTGTTTCTGGGCAGCAGCTGTATCTACCCGAAGTTCGCCGAGCAACCGATCCGCGAGGAGGCCTTGCTCACTGGCCCTTTGGAGCCCACCAATGAGTGGTACGCGATTGCCAAGATCACTGGCATCAAGTTGTGTGAAGCGCTGCGGCTGCAGCATGGCTTCGATGCGATCAGCCTGATGCCCACTAACCTTTACGGCCCGGGCGATAACTACCACCCCGAGAACAGCCACGTGTTGCCGGCGCTGATCCGGCGCTTCCACGAGGCGGCTGCGCGCGGCGAGGCCAGCGTGACCTGCTGGGGTACGGGTACTCCGCTGAGGGAGTTCCTGCATGTGGATGATCTCGGTGAGGCCTGCGTGTTTGCGCTGGAACATTGGAATCCTGATGGTTCAGATTCACCTCGTGATTCCCTTGGATTTCCGTTGACATTCCTCAACGTCGGCACGGGCGTGGATCTCACGATCCGCGAGCTGGCGGAAGCGGTGGCGGCGGCTACGGGATTCACAGGCGAGATCCATTGGGATACCAGCAAACCTGATGGCACCCCGAAGAAACAGCTCGATGTGGGCCGACTTTCCGCACTAGGTTGGCGATCAAGAATCCAATTGAGTGATGGTTTATATACTACCACGCTGGATACTGTCAAAGCTTTAAGACCGATCAGCTAAGGCTTTGATTGTGCATTCCTTGATAATCCGTGTGTGCACTGCTTGCCAAAAGCCCGAATTGACCATTCATGCTGCGCAGAAATTTACGCGGGATTCATGCTTTTCAATTAAATGCGTCGACTCTAAAGCCCACTTGCGAAGAGTTAATAATAAACCTGCACTCGGGCTTGTTTGTTGTGACACGTGATTGCTTAATGTATCATAAGCTCGCGCAATCTGCCCGCCTCGCAAAACGTAATCCTCGCTTGCGCAATGCTGTGCGACTAGGCAGCCAAGGCGTATGGAATTCTGTAGAATATATTTTCTTTCCATTACTGATGCTGGCTGCGACGCCAGTCTTTCTGCATAGTTTGGGGGCCAGACAATACGGACAATGGATGCTTTTAATCACTCTGGGAAGCCTGGGTGGATGGGCAGGTATGGGCATGGGAGCAGCCACAATTAGAGAAGTTGCCGCTGCCCATGCTCAAGGCAATCAGCATCAAGCCAGTGAGAATATTCGCGTTGCTTCTTTTATTGTTCTTCTAGGCACAGTTGTTATCGGTCTGTTGTTGATTGCCGTATTTATGTTGGGAGGAAATAGCTTATTTGTTCAAATGGGTGACAGATCTGAGCTTATCCCTATCATCGTTGGGGCTCCATTCTTGATCGCTTCAGATCAAATCGACAGTGTATTCTCTGGGGCCTTGCGGGGAGCAGAACGCTTCGGATTGGCTGCGCGAATAGAGATGCTTTCAAAGATGATCATTATCGGAGGCTGCCTTGCGGCTGCCGTGACTTCACATAGGCTTGATCTATTGATTGCTGTCAGTGTCGCACTTAATTTTGTCCGAGTTGCGATTAAGTCTTCGGCAGTTGCTTTTCTCTTTGGGATTAATTCTATTTTCCCCACTTGGCATGCAAAAGTCGCGGCAAGCCTTATCAGTTTCGGAAAATGGAGCTTTATCCAACTAATTGGCTCCGCCATTTTTTCATCAGTAGATCGGCTCATGGTCGGATCAGTATTAGGAGCCGATGCGCTAGCAAATTATAGCATCTGTCTGCAATTGGCTCAGCAAGTTCAGAGTATACCAGCCGCTTTTGGAGGATTTCTTTTCCCCTATTTTACTAAGCGCTCCCTGGCTTTAAATGACCACAATCAATCACGATTGATGCTGGCATCAACTGGCGCACTGTCACTTTTAGCGATTGTGATCGCTTTGCCAATTGTGATAGGTGCTCACCCAATCCTGGGGATTTGGGTTGGTTCAACGGTTGCAGATGATTCCTCTACATTACTCAGGCTGCTTGCACTGGGTTATTGCACTCTAGCGCTGCCAACCGCGGCCCATTACTTCTTGTATGGGATCGGGCAGGCAAAATGGGTAGCCCTCAGCAATCTCGCTGCTGGAATTCTGTCATTGTTGCTTAACCTTATGCTTGTTCCCTGGTTTGGTGTCCTCGGCGCAGCGGCGACGCGATTTGCGTATGGGGCTGTTATTATGCTCTCATTCTCTTGGAAGTTACTACGCTGAGAGATAAGAGAATTTTCGCTCTCTTCTTGCTCCCGATCATCTTCACCGTTAACAATGTTAATTCTGAATGCGGCCAAGAACACGATCCAATCAGTGCTTAATAAACTGGGCTGGGAAGTCCGTCGATATTATCTGTCTGACATGATGCAGTTATGCAGCTTTCTTGAGCAGCAACGAATTGATCTTGTGCTGGATGTTGGTGCAAACATTGGCCAATTCGGCGAGAGGCTTTTTCAGGCTGGCTTCCAAGGTCGGCTTGTGTCATTTGAGCCGCTCTCCAGCGCACATATGAAGCTCAGCGAAACAGCTAAACGTTACCCTAAATGGTCTGTCGCTCCCCGTGCTGCAGTAGGTCGCCAAGCGGGTGAAACTGTCATTAATATTTCTGCCAATATGGTCAGTAGTTCTCTCCTGCCAATTAGGGGAGAGCATATAGACAGCGCGCCATCATCTCGCTATGTGGGTACGGAAACTATCAAGGTTATCTCCCTTGATGATTATCTTAATGAGTCAGATGGGGCGAGAGTATTTTTGAAGCTCGATACGCAGGGTTTCGAGTTTGAAGCACTTAAAGGGGCAGAATATCTGCTTGCAAGTTCTATTGTCGGTTTGCAGACCGAATTCTCGCTTGCCCCTCTTTATGATGGCCAAGCAGACTACCTAGAACTTCTCGCTTGGTTGCGTGATCGGAATTTTCACCCTTGGGCATTATCTAGTGAGTTTAGTGATGCTCAAACGAGTCGTTTGCTGCAAGCCAATATCGTCCTTTTCAGATCCTAAGCTCCCAGCGTTTCAAGCGCTGGTAATCTTAAATCCCATCAATTTAAGGCTACTTCCCAAAGGTCGTTAGTCAACCTCCTTTTCCCCAGATCAGCATGCTCAACCCAGTGCCTGCCAACCTTCCGCGGCTGTCAATTGTTATCCCTACGTATCAACAAGGAGACTATATTGAGCGAACCCTGCAAAGTATTATTTCCCAGAATTACCCACGACTTCAGTTGATAGTGATTGACGGCGGATCAACTGACCAAACTGGTGAGATTATCGAGCGCTATCGCCAGCATATTTCGATCTATATCTCTGAAAAGGATGATGGGCAGTCGGATGCAATTAGAAAGGGATTTGATCTGGCCTGTGGGGATCTCATCACATGGATGAATTCAGATGATACTTATACTGAAGGGGCTTTATTGGCCGTCGGTCAATTTTTCGTCTCCAATCCATCGGTCCGATTTGCCTACGGTAATCGAGATATTATCAACGAGAGTGATCAGGTTATAGGCAGACGGCGTCAGCCAGACTTTCATCCCCGGGTCATGCGCTACTGCCACATGATTGTTCCACAAGTCTCTGCGTTCTGGCAACGGAGTTTATATCAAGAGTCGGGTGGCGTTGACGCTAGTCTTAGATTTTGCATGGATTTTGATCTGTTTGTGAAGATGGCTCTTATCTCGCCCCCTGCACATTTGCCTATTATTCTCGGTAATTTTCGCATTCACAGCGATAGCAAGACTAGTAATCTTGAAAACGTGCGATTGGCTGAGGATCAGCTGGTTCACCAGCGCTACTGCCGCTTTAGTCCCGGCACTTTTCGCTTTCAGATTGTACGCGCTTACTGCCTTATTCTTCTTGTCGT
>JBIIND010000128.1:0-5222 GCA_044337665.1 Cyanobium sp. | reverse complement strand
CCCAGGGCGGCGGGGTCCTGGCGCCAGCGGTCCTCGATCCGTTCCCGCCCGGCCACGAACGCGGCGGTTTCACCCCCGTAGAAGAGGGTGCTGTAGCGCTTGGTGCCCACCACCCACAGCGGCTCGCCCGCCTGCGCCAGCCGGCGCGCCTGAACCGCCAGCTGGCGCAGCGGCAGCTGGCGTTCCCGGTCGAGCAGCGGCGCCAGGGGCGCCACCACCAGCGCCAGCACGGCCAGGAAGGCCGCCAGATCCGGCACCCACAGCCAGCGGCTCCCCCCGGGTCGCCGCAGCAGCAGCGCCAGGGCGAGGGTGGCCAGGGCCAGCACCAGGGCCAGGCGCAGCGGCAGACCGGAACGCTCCAGGGCGAGGGCGAAGGCCGGATGGGCCGGATCGCTGGCGGCCCAGCGGGGCGCCAGGGCGGCGGCGACCGCCAGCAGGCCCAGCAGGGTGGCGTTCAGCCAGCCCGAGAGGGCCAGCGGCCAACCTCGGGGACTCACGGCCGCCTCCCCCGAGGTCGCCAGGGGCTGCCACCAGAGGGCCACCAGCAGGGCCCCCGCGGGCAGGGCGGGCAGGATGTAACCCGGCAGCTTGGTGGCGGCGGCGGAGAAGAAGGCCACCATCAGAACCAGCCACAGGAGCAGGAACAGCGGCAGCAGGGCGATCGCCCGCTCCCCATCGCCCCCGGCCCCCGGCCGCCATCCCCGCCGATTCCAGAAGCGCGTGGCCCCGATCGCCGCCGGCAGGAACAGCGACCAGGGAAGCAGCAGCACCATCACCCACGGCAGGTAAAACCAGGGCGGTCCCGGATGGTCGTAGATCACCGAGGTGAAGCGCTGCAGGTTGCTGAAGCCGAGAAAGCCGCCCAGGAAAGCCATGCCGTTCACCTTGGCGGCGGCCCCGTACCAGGGAAGGCAGACCCCGAGAAACAGTGCCGCCATCGCCAGCAGCGGCCCCGGTCGCAGCCAGGGGCGCCACTGGTTCGAGAGGGCGAGGAAGACCACGATGACAAGGCCAGGCAGCAGCAGCCCCACCGGCCCCTTGGCCAGAACCGCCAGCGCGCTGAACCCCGCCAGGCCCATCCTGCCGAGGGGGGCCAGGCGGGGATCCTGGGGATGGCGCAGCGCCAGCAGGAAGCCGAACAGCGCCAGGGTGATGGCGCTGGAGAGGAACATGTCGGTGGTGGAGGTGCGCCCCCAGCCGATCCAACCCGGGGACGTGGCCAGCACCGCCGCCCCGAGCAGGGCGCGGCCATGGCGGCGCAGGGGGGGCTCCGTCGCCAGGGGCCAGTGGAGAAGCAGCAGGAAGGCGGCCACCACCACCGCGCTGGCGGCCAAGGCCACCGGCAGGCGCGCCGCCCATTCCGAGACGCCGAACATACGGAAGCTGAGGGCCACCATCCAGTACCCCCCCACCGGATAGTCGAAGAAGCGTTCCCCGTTCCACCAGGGGGTGACCCAGTCCCCCCGCTGGTGCATCTGGTGGGCCACTTCAACGAAGAGGGCCTCGGTCTTGTCCATCAAGCCCAGGCTGCCGAGGCCGTGGAAGAAGGCCAGCCAGCAGAGCAGCACCAGAGCCAGGGCGCTGAGCCAGCGCAGGCGCGCGGGGAACGTCAAGCGGCGTGGGCGAAACGCTGGCAAACCTACGGCGCGGCGCCGGCGGCTAGGGGCTGTTCCAGACGAAGCGGGAGGACGCCGCGTAGTTCCAGACGAACACGACAACGATGCCCGCCAGCTGGGCCCAGAAGGTGTCATTGGCCACCATGCTGTAGAAGGCTGAGGCCACGCCGACGTTCGCCAACACCGGCAGGGAAGCCACCACAAGAAACTTCAGCAGCCCCCGCAGCAGGGCCAGTCCCTGCTGGCGCTGGAACCGGAAGGTGAGGGAGTTGTTGATGAGGTAGTTGGAGGTGGCCGCCGCCATCACCGCCGGGGGCAGGGCCTGATTGAAGTTCAGCCCCAGGCTCATCAGCAGATGGCTGGCGGCCAGTTGTACCAGCACCCCGCTGGCCCCCACCAGGGCGAAGCTGATCGCGCGCCTGGGCACGCTGCGCCAGAGCAGGGTGTGCAGGATCGAAACCCCCAGATCCCAGACAATCGCCAGATCCAGCTTGGAAGTGCCGGCGATGCGGGGCTGGAAGCGGAGCGGCACCTCCTCCACCCGCAGCTGCCCGCCGCTGATCGAGAGCAGCTCGTAGAGGAACTTGAAGCCGTTGACGTCGACGCGACGCACAAACGGCAAGGTCGCCTCGGGGCGCAGGACGAAGAAGCCGCTCATGTAGTCCGTGAGCTGGTGATAGTGGGGCAGGCTGAAGCGGGCGACGGCGTTGGCCCAGGTGGAGTTCCGCTCGCGCCTCTCGCTCAGGCCCTGGATGAGTGCCCGGGGGTGGAAGCGGCTGCCGATCACCAGATCGGCGCCGCTGCGCTGCAGGCTTTCCACGGCGGCGGACACCGTGGCCGGCTCGTGCTGGCCATCGCAATCCATCACCACCACCAGATCGCCGGTGGCGTCGAGGATGCCCTCCTTGATGGCGCTGGAGAGCCCGGCCCTGCCCACCCGCCGCACCAGGCGCACCGCGGCATGGAGGTGCGCCAGCCGCCGCACCACATCGGCGGTGCCGTCGGCGGAATCGTCATCGACGAACAGGATCTCCAGATCGCAGACCTCCTGCAGTGGCAGAAGTTCAGCGACGATCGGCTCGATGTTGTCGCGCTCGTTGTAGGTGGGCAGCACCACGGAGAGCCGCAGCGCCGTTGGGGCGTGGGAGGGCAGGCTCAACGCTCTCTTCGCAGGCGGTGGCGGCTGCCTACTTGATGTACTCCTTCAGCACACCATTCCGATTGGGGTGGCGGAGCTTGCGCAGCGCCTTCGCCTCGATCTGGCGGATCCGCTCGCGGGTGACATCGAAGATCTGGCCGATCTCCTCCAGGGTTTTCATGCGGCCATCATCAAGCCCGTAGCGCAGCCGCAGCACGTCCCGCTCCCGCGGGCTGAGGGTGGCCAGGACGCCTTCGAGATCCTCCCGCAGCAGATTCTTGGCCACATCCTGCTCGGGGTTCTCGATGTCGGCCTCGATGAAGTCGCCAAGCCGGGAATCCTCCTCCTTGCCGATCGGAGTTTCCAGGGAGATCGGCAGCTGGGCGCTCTTGGCGATGAAGCGCAACTTTTCAATCGTCATCTCCATCGCCTCGGCGATCTCCTCTTCGGTGGGTTTGCGGCCAAACTCCTGGGAGAGGGTTTTGGTGGTCTTCTTGATGCGGGAGATGGTTTCGTACAGGTGAACCGGCAGGCGGATCGTGCGGCTCTGGTCGGCGATGGCGCGGGTGATGGCCTGGCGGATCCACCAGGTGGCGTAGGTGGAGAATTTGTACCCCTTCTCGTGGTCGAACTTCTCTGCGGCGCGAATCAGGCCGAGGCTGCCTTCCTGGATGAGGTCCTGGAAGGAGAGGCCGCGGTTCATGTATTTCTTGGCAATCGAAACCACCAGGCGCAGGTTCGACTGCACCATTTTTTCCTTGGCGCGTCGGCCGAGCATCAGCCGCCGCCGGAACTTGATCGGCGTCATCTCGAACATCTCCGCCCATTCCGCCGTCTGGGGCAGGCGGCCATGGTCGGTTTCGAACTCCGTTGCCTTCTCCTCCAGCTCCAGCAGGTCGGCGATCTTGCGCGCCAGTTCGATCTCCTCATCCGGGCGCAACAGGCGGATGCGGCCGATCTCCTGCAGGTAGACCCGGATCGAATCCTCGGTGTAGACGCCCTTGGGGCCCACCTTGATGCTGGCCAGGGCACGGGCGTTCTTGGCCTCCGGCTTCTCCGCCGTGTCCTCCGCAAACGCCGCTTCCTCGCCGACCGGGGAAACGGCGGCCTCCAGCAGGAGGTCATCCGCCGCCTCCAGTTCGTCAGCGGGATTGGGCTCCTTGGGCTTGGCCTTGCTCTTGCTCTTGGGCTTGGCCTTGCCCTTGGGCTTGGCGGCTGCTGCGGGGCCGGCCTTCGAGACCTTGGGGGCAGCGGATTTTGAGACCTTGGAGGCGGGGGATGGCGCCAGGGTCTCGACGTCGACTCCCTCACCCTCCACCGGAACCGCGGCGACGCTCTCGGGAGCGGCGCTGGGGATGGTGGCACTGGGCTTGGTGCTGGCGGTTGCAGGACTCATGGCAACGGGGCGGAAGCGAGGAGGGCGGGAGGGAAATCAAAGAAGAACCGGACCGCGGGGCCACTGGCCACGGGGGAACACGGCAAATAAACCCACATTTACCCCGTCCCATGACGGGAGACAGGGCTGAGGGGAGCCAATACGATTTAGGAGCGCGGATGCACGAAGGCGGGAACGGGAAAGCTGGCCGGTTGGGCGGTGGGAGGCGAAGCAGCGCGATGTTCGGAGCTTCGGGTTGGAGACCGGGAAGGACCCTCGCGTTGGTGGTGGGAGGTGGCCGCGGGGGAAGGCCGTGACCGGGACAGCGATGTCAGGGGTGATCGCAGACCGGAGGGCCACGGAAGGGAGAAAACTCCCAGGCACGCTCGAAAGGTCTTCCCACTGGACGGAACGCTGTCTCGTTCCGTCGGCAGCCAGGTGGACTGCCCAACGCTCTCATCTTAGGAATGGCGGGAGTAGATCGCAAGATTGCCCGCCACATCCCCCGAACCTTCGCCTTGCCGCCCCGCCGGCGACCCCGGGGATCCCTGGGTGGAGGTCTGGCTGGAGGCCGGGCGGGAAGGGCGCGCCTTCACCTACGCCAATCCCAGCGGGCTGCCGGTAGGGGTGGGCGATCTGGTGGAGGTTCCCCTGCAGGGCCGGCGCCATGCCGGCCTGGTGGTCCGCTGCCTGACGGAGCGCCCCGCGGCCCTGGAAGGCCGACGGATCCAGGCCCTGGCGGCCGTGCTCCAGCCGGCGGCGGTGGACCCGAGCTGGCGGGCGCTGATCGATGCGGTGGCCGACCTCTGCCACACCAGTCGCTTCCGCACCCTCAAGAGCGCCCTGCCCCCGGGCTGGCTGGGCCAGCGGCGCCGGGGTGCCCCGGTGGGGGACGGCAGGACCCTGCAGTGGATCGAGCGGGTGCTTCCCCCCCCGGAGGGGGAGGAGACCCTCACCACCCGGCAGCGCACCCTGCTGGCCTGGTTGGCGGAGCGGGGCGACGGGGCCCTGTTGCGGGATGTGCAGGACGGGGGAGGCTTCGGGCGGGCCCTGGTCGGGATCCTGGAGCGGCGTGGCTGGCTGCGCCGCCGCG
>JBIIND010000031.1:0-10205 GCA_044337665.1 Cyanobium sp. | reverse complement strand
AAGGCCCCGCCGAACGGAGGGGCCTTCACGGCGCTCCGCGGTCCGGACGGGGCCCCGGCGCCCGCGGCGCCCCTGGCCGCCAACGCGGAGCAGCGCCAGGCGGTGTTGGCGATCGCCACGGCCCCGGTGGGGCAGGTTCAGTTGCTGTGGGGGGTGACCGGCGCCGGCAAGACGGAGGTGTACCTCCAGGTCGCGGCGCAGGAACTGGCCGAGGGTCGCAGCGTGCTGCTCCTGGCCCCGGAGATCGGCCTGATTCCCCAGCTGCTGGATCGGGCGCGCCAGCGCTTCGGCCCGGAGGTGCTGGAGTACCACAGCGGCATGGGGCCGGCGGAGCGGGTCGGGGCCTGGCGGGCCTGCCTGGCGGCGGGGGTTGCCGGGGAACCACGGCTGGCGGTCGGCACCCGCTCGGCGGTGTTCCTGCCCCTGGAGCGCCTCGGGCTGATCGTGCTGGACGAGGAGCACGACACCTCCTACAAGCAGGACAGTCCCATGCCCTGCTATCACGCCCGGGATGTGGCCCGGCTGCGGGCACGCCTCTGCGGAGCCACCCTGGTGCTCGGCAGCGCCACCCCGTCCCTGGAGAGCTGGAATCGGTGCCGCGGTCCCGCGGCCGATACCCGCCTGCTGCGTCTGAGGGAGCGCATCGGTGGGCGGCCCCTCCCGCCGGTGCGGGTGGTGGACATGCGCCTGGAGCTGGCGGAGGGCCACCGGCGGCTGATCAGCCGGGCGTTGATGGACCGGCTCTCGTCGCTGCGGGAGCGCGGCGAGCAGGCGGTGGTGCTTGTGCCGCGGCGGGGCTACCGCTCGTTCCTGAGCTGTCGCAGCTGCGGTGAGGCCGTGCTCTGCCCCCACTGCGACGTGGCCCTGACGGTGCACCGCAGCGGCGCCCAGGAATGGTTGCGCTGCCATTGGTGCGATCACCGCCAGGCGATGGGGAGCCGCTGTGGCCACTGCGGCTCCAGCGCCTTCAAGCCCTTCGGCGCCGGGACCCAGCGGGTGCAGGAGCAGCTGGCCGCGGAGCTGGAGGGCCTCCGCCTGTTGCGCTTCGACCAGGACACGACCGGTGGCCGGGACGGCCATCGCCAGCTGCTGGAGCGCTTCGCCGCCGGCGAGGCCGATGTGCTGGTGGGCACCCAGATGCTCGCCAAGGGGATGGATCTGCCCAGGGTCACCCTGGCGGCGGTGCTGGCGGCCGATGGCCTGCTCCACCGCCCCGATCTGCGGGCCGGGGAGCAGAGCCTGCAGCTGCTCCTCCAGCTCGCCGGCCGGGCCGGCCGCGGCGAACTCCCCGGCGAGGTGCTGGTGCAGACCTACTGCCCGGACCATCCCGTGATCCGGCATTTGGTGGATGGCCGTTATGAGCGCTTCCTCGAGGAGGAACTGGAGCTGCGCCGCCACGGCTCCCTGGTGCCCTTCCGTCGCGCCGCCCTGCTGCGCCTGGCCGGCGCCGTCACCAGCCTCACGGCCACCGCCGCCACGGCGCTGGTCGAACGGATCCGGCCGGAGCTGCTCCACCGCGGCTGGTGCGTCATCGGTCCGGCGCCGGCGCCCGTGGCCCGGGTGGCGGGCCGCAGCCGCTGGCAGGTGTTGCTGCATGGGCCCACCGCCGCCGCCACCGAAGCGGAGCTGTTGCCCCTGCCCCCGGAGGCGGAGCTGCGCGCCCTGTTGCCTGCGGGCATCAGCCTCACGATCGACCCCGATCCCCTGCAGCTGTGAGGGGCCGCTCAGGCGGGCAGCTCGGGCAGGCCGTACCCCAGCGCCCGGCGCATCCTCTGCAGGAGCAGCGCCAGCCCCAAAGCCAGGGCCACCCCCACGCTGCCGAGGCCGAGGGGACTCCAGCGCCAGCAGCGCACCTCCAGGGCGTTCGAGCTTCCGGGCTCCAGCGGCCAGAGCAGCCCGTCCCCCGCCGCCACCGCCGCCCGGGGGGAGGCGTGCCGTACGGCGCGGGGCCGCAGGGGGGCAAGCCCCAGCTCAAGCCGTAGCCCCGGAAGGGGCTCCAGGGGGGTGAGGTCGATCTGCAGGCTGAGGCTCTGCCGCACCCCCAGCAGCCAGTTGCGTTCGCGTAGCTGCAGCCGCGGCGCGGGCAGTTCCGCCCCGGCCAGAGCCGATGCCCGCTCCAGGCTCGCGGCCAGGGCCTCCAGGGCCCGGGGGGCGGCCAGAACCGGGGTGCGGAGCAGGCGGCGGTCCCCCTGCTCCTCCAGTCGGAAGCCGCGGCGGGAGAGGTCCTGGGCGATCCGCTCCTCCCAGGGGGTGCGCTGGCCGGAGGCGCTGCGGAATTGGTGGCTGAGCTGCAGCCGGCCGGGACCCTCGAAGCGCAGATCGGTGCGCACCTCCATGCACCCCCCCAGCAGGGCCGCGAGGAGCAGGGTCACCAGCACCACCCCGGCCAGGGCCGCAAACCCCAGGGGGAGGCGGGTCGCTCCCACCGGTGGCGGGGGCGGTGCGGCCACCGTCTGGCGGCGGCCCCTTGCCGCCCCGGGCCCCAGGCTCTCCAGCGAGGCGCCGGTGGAGAGGTCCGGCAGGGTGAGCGACCAGTCGCGGGGACGATTCAGAGCCGGCGCCTCGAGCACGTAGAGAAGGTCCCGGGCCCGGGCCCGCAGGGCCGGGTCGAGGCAGTCCTGCACGGCGCGGCAGCAGTCGGCCGCCCGCTGGGTTTCCCCCTGCCCCATCAGGGCCGTGGCCATCAGCAGGCGCACCCCGGCCCCGACCGGGGTGCGGGGGCCCTGGCGTTCCGCCAGGGGTTCCAGCAGGCCGAGCACCCGGCCGTAGTCGCCCCGCTCCAGGGCTTCGCGGGCGGCGGCGAGGGTGGCGGCCTGCGGGTCATCGACCATGGCGCGGCTCAGCTCGGCGGGTTGGGACTGCCGGTGAGCATCGTGCCGATGCCGGCGTCGCTGAACACCTCCAGAAGAAGTGAGTGGGGAACCCGGCCATCGACGATGTGGGCGGCGCGCACCCCCTGGGCGAGGGCGCGGATGCAGCATTCGGTCTTGGGGGTCATGCCCCCGGCGACCACGCCATCGGCGATCAGTTCCCGGGCCTCCTTCAACCCCAGGTGGCGGATCAGGGAGCCGGGATCCTCCCGGTCCCGCAGGATGCCCGGGGTGTCGGTCAGCAGCACCAGCTTCTCGGCCTGCAGGGCCGCCGCCAGCTCACCGGAGACGGTGTCGGCGTTGATGTTGTGGGCCCGGCCCTCCCCATCGGGGGCGACGCTGGAGATCACCGGCAGGTAGCCGGCGTCCAGCAGGGGCTCGAGCACCGACGGATTGACCCCGGCCACCTCCCCCACCAGCCCCAGCGAACCATCGCCGAAGGTGCGGGCCCGCACCAGGTCGCCGTCGCAGCCGGAGAGGCCCACCGCCCGGGCCCCCACCAGGTTGAGGCCGTTGACGATCTGCTTGTTCACCCGGCCGACCAGCACCATCTCGACGATCTCCATCGTGGCCGCATCCGTCACCCGCAGGCCCTCATGGAAACGGGGCTCGATCGCCAGGCGGCCCAGCCACTGGTTGATCTCCGGTCCTCCGCCATGCACCACGAGCGGCTTCACCCCGACACAGGCCAGCAGGGCCAGGTCTCTGAAGACCGCTTCCCGCAGCTCGTGGCGCACCATGGCGGCGCCGCCGTACTTGACCACCACCCGCCGGCCGGCGAAGCGCTGGATGTAGGGGAGAGCCTCGCTCAGCACCGCCACCCGCTGGGCGTCGGCATCGCTGATCAGGGGGTCGGAGTGCATCGCGGGCCGGTGGAGGGGGGGAGGGGGCTCAGGAGGCTGGCAGCAGCGAGACGCTGAGGAAGCCGGGACGGTCCTCCGCCAGCTCCGCCCGCAGCCCCGGACCGAAGAAGCGCCCGAGCCGCTCGCGCCGCTCCTGCCAGCGCTCCGCCGGCACGCCGTTGAGCTCGAAGAGCAGCCGCAGCCCGTAGCCCCCGTGATCCAGCTCCTCGACCGCGAGCAGCTGGGGCGGGGCTTCTTCGTCCCACAGCTTCAGCGCCTCCAGGGAACTTTCCAGGTGCGCTTTCTGCCCGTAGCGCCAGCGGGTGACATCGGCGAGCAGCTTGCGCAGCGGTTCGTTCGTCGGATCCTCCCGCAGGGTCTGCAGGCTGGCCGCGGGTGTGAGCCGCTCCGCGGGGGGCAGCTCGGACGACTTCAGGGCCAGACCGCCCAACAGGATCGGAATGCCGTAGAAGATCGTGGGCAGGCTCAGGTTGGCGTTGTCATCCAGATAGGCGATGGAGCCGATCACCGTCAGGAGCGCGCCGGCGATGGTCACCAGGCTGCCCGGGGAGAGGAAGGATTGCATCCCCCCATCCTCTAGCAGCAGGGGGCAGGATGGAACGGACGCGCCGAACTGATGGCCCCCACCGCCGCCCCCGATCCCCAGGACGGGGCCCCGTCTTCCGGTACCCCCGGGAATCCGGCTCCCCCCTTGCCGGAGGAGCCGGGCCTGGAAGAGCTGCTCGACCAGCTCCGCGAGGACAGGCTGCTGCTGCTCCGCCAGATCGACAGCGGCCGCTGGCCCCAGTGGCGGCTCGACCTGGCGGCCCTGGAGCGGGAGCTCGGCCAGTTGCTCGACCAGGCGGCGGAGCGCGGCGCCGGCTCCTGATCCCCGCCGGTTCTGGGGCCTCAGAACGGAATCTCGTCGTCCTCCTCCAGGGGGTCCTCCGGAACCAGGGGCGAGGTGTTCCACACCGGCGGAGCGGCTGCGGCTTGAGCGGCCGCGGGCGGAGCGGCCGCCGGGGTCGCGGCCCGGGCGGCGGGGCGCGGACTCGGGCGGGGTGTGGGAGCCGGAGCTGGCGCTGGAGCGGCGCGGTCCGCCAGGGACGGGGCCCCGCTGGGGCCAGCGCCGCTGGCTGCATGCAGGCGGGAGAGCACGAACTCGGCGCGCTTTTCCTTCAGCCCGTCCTGGCGGGTGACGGTGCTCATGCGCAGCCGACCCTCCAGCACCAGCCTCTGGCCCACCTGGACGCGGTTCTGCAGATCCTGGGCCAGATTCCCCCAACCCACCACCTTCAGCTGACCCGGCGGATCATCGGGCCGCAGCCCCTCAAGCCGTACCGGCATCTCGGCGACCGGCGTCTGGTTGTCCTGGGTGTAGCGCAGCTGGGGTGCCTCCAGCACCTCCACCTCGAGCAAGCAGTGATTCACGCCCCGTTCCACGCATGCGAAAGCCCACTTTGATGCAAGGCCCCGCCCTTCACCAGGGGGAGGCCCCCCCGCGGATCTGGCTGGTGGCCGGCACCGGCGAGGGTCCGGCCCTGGCCACCAGGCTGCTGGCGCGGGGCTGGAGCGTGCGGGTGTCGGTGGTGAGTGCCGCGGCCACGCGGGCCTATGCCCCCCATCCCCGCCTTGAGCTGAGGGTCGGGGCGCTCGGCGGGGAGGCCAGTCCGGAGGGGGCGGTGCTGGCGGAGCTGGGCGAGGCCGCCGGGCGGGGACGCCCCTTCCGCTGGGTGATCGATGCCAGCCATCCCTTCGCCCAGCGGATCACTGCGGCCCTCGCCCTCGCCTGCGCCACCGCTGGCCAACCCCTGTTGCGCCTGCAGCGCCCCCGCCCCCCGGCCCCAGGGGCAATAATCTTGCCGGATCTGGATAATCTTGCTGAAATTGATCTAGCGGGCTGTCGGATGCTGCTGGCGATCGGCGCCCGGCGGCTGGCCGAGGCCATGGGGCACTGTCCCCAGGCGGTGCACCACGCCCGCCTGCTTCCCCAGCCGGGAGCCCTGCGCCAGGCGATGGCGGCCGGGCTGAGCGCGGATCGGGTGGCCTGTCTGCGCCCCCCCGCCGAGGCGGCCGCCTCGGCCGCGATCGAGGCGGCCCTCTGCCGACGCTGGCGCATCGAGGCGGTCCTCTGCCGCCGCTCGGGCGGTCCGAGTGAGAGTCACTGGCACGCCCTCTGCGCCGCCATGGGCCTGCGGTTGCTGCTGCTTGAGCGGCCCCGGGAGCCCGAGGGGGCGGTGGTTCTGCCCCTGGCGGCCCTGCTGGAGCGGGTGGGGGAGCCCGCGGGGGCGCGGGCCTGAGGGCCGAAAGGTGCCAGCCTCAAGGCCCGCGACCCCAGCGACGCCATGGCGGAGATGCCCCTGGAACTGGTGCTCACCGGTGAAGGTTCACCGGAGCGCGCCGAGGCCCTGGCCCTGGCCCTGCTGGAGCGCCGGCTGGTGGCCTGCGCCACCCTGCTGCCCGGACGCTCGCTCTACCGCTGGCAGGGGCGGATCGAGAACGGCCCGGAGGTGCTGCTGCTGCTCAAGACCCACCCGCGGAATCTCGAGGAGCTGCGGCGGGTGCTGCACGAGCTGCACAGTTACGAGACCCCCGAGTGGATCCACTGGTCGGCGCGGACGGAGGGCGCCTACGCCGCCTGGCTGGGGGAGCAGCTCATCCCAGGTGGCGGGCCACCAGCTCCGGCAGGGAGGCCTGGGGGCGGGGCCCCAGCTGGGTGACCACCTCGCCGGCGCAGAGTGAGCCCAGCCGCCCGCAGCGCTCAAGGCTCTCGCCGCTGGTGTGGCCGTAGAGGAAACCGGCCGCGTACAGATCCCCCGCGCCCGTGGTGTCCAGCAGGGGGCCGAGGCGGAAGGGCTCGATCGTGAGCGTTTCGTCGCCGCGCAGCAGCACGGAACCCTGCTCGCTGCGGGTGAGGGCCGCGATGCGGCAGCGACCGCGCACCTCCGCAGCGGCCTGCTCAAAACTGTGGGCCTTGTAGAGGGAGGTGATCTCCATCTCGTTGGCGAACAGGATGTCGACGTGGCCGTCCACCAGCTCCTGGAAGCTGTCGCGATGGCGGTCGACGCAGAAGGCGTCGGAAAGGGAGAGGGCCACCTCGCCGCCGCTGGCCCGCGCCACCTCCGCGGCGGCGAGAAAAGCCTGTTTGGCCTCATCGCTGTCCCAGAGGTAGCCCTCCAGGTAGAGCACGCGGGCCTGGCGCACCAGGTCGAGATCCAGGTCGTTGGGATCCAGGCCCACCGAGGCGCCCAGGTAGGTGCACATCGTGCGCTGGGCATCCGGGGTCACCAGGATCAGACAGCGGGCGGTAGCCGGACCCGCCGTGGCGGGGGGGGTCTCGAAGCGGGCTCCCACCGCCCGGATGTCATGGCTGAAGATCGAGCCGAGCTGGTCGTCCCGCACCCTGCCGATGAAGGCGGCCCGGCCGCCGAGCTGGGCAATGCCGGCCAGGGTGTTGGCGGCGGAACCACCGGAGGTCTCCAGGCCTGGGCCGACGCTGGCGTAGAGACGCTCCGCCATGGATTCGTCCACCAGGGCCATGGTGCCCTTGGTGAGGCCATGGTCGTCGAGGAAGCCCTCCTCGGCCTGCACGATCACATCGACGATGGCGTTGCCGATGCCGACGACGTCAAGGGTTTTCTCGGGCGAGGTCATGGGGGCGATGGCGTGGGGTGGGGGGCGACGGGGGGCTCAGACGCTGAGCAGGGCCCGCTTGGGGCCGTGGATTGGATCCTCCACCACGATGGTCTGGTCCCGCTGGGCACCGAGGGAGACGATGGCGATCGGCACCTCCATCAGCTCGGCCAGGAAGCGCAGGTAGGCCATGGCCGCCGGGGGGAGGTCGTCCAGGTTGCGGCAGTCGGCCGTCGAGCATTGCCAGCCCGGCAGGGTTTCAAAGACGGGACGGCAGCGGGCGAAGTCCTCGGAGCTGCAGGGGAAGTGCCCGATCCGCCGGCCTTCGAGCTCGTAGGCCACGCACACCTGGATCTCATCCAACTCGTCCAGCACGTCGAGCTTGGTCACGGCCAGGCAATCCAGCCCGTTCACCTGCACCGCGTAGCGCCCGATCACGCCGTCAAACCAGCCACAGCGGCGGCGCCGGCCCGTGGTGGTGCCGAACTCCCCGCCCCGGTCGCAGAGGTGGTCATTGAGGCTGCCCTCCAGCTCCGTCGGGAATGGACCTTCGCCGACACGGGTGGTGTACGCCTTGGCGACCCCGATCACGCGGTCGATGAGGGTGGGGCCCACGCCGGCGCCGATGCAGGCCCCCCCGGACACCGGATTGGAGGAGGTGACGTAGGGATAGGTGCCATGGTCGAGGTCCAGCAATGTGCCCTGGGCCCCCTCGAACAGGATGTTCTTGCGGGCCCGGGCGGCCTCATGGATGGTGCGGGTGCAGTCCACCACGTGGGGCGCCAGGCGCTGGCCGTAGCCCACGTACTCCTCCACCACCTGCTCGGGATCGAGGGGGTCGATGCCGTACACCCGCTCGAGCAGTTCGTTTTTCTCGGCCAGGGGCCCCAGCAGGCGCTCACGGAGGCGGCTGGAGTCCAGCAGGTCGATCACGCGGATGCCGTTGCGTTCCGCCTTGTCCGCGTAGGTGGGACCGATGCCCCGGCCCGTGGTGCCGATGCGGCGGTCGCCGCGGCGCAACTCCATCGCCCGGTCCAGCAGGCGGTGGTAAGGCATCGTGACGTGGGCGGTCGACGCCAGCTTCAGGCCCGAAACGTCGATGCCGTATTCGATCAGGGTGTCGATCTCCCCGAGCATCACCTTGGGGTCGACGACGGTGCCGGAGCCGATCAGGCAGGTGGTCTCGGGGTAGAGGATGCCGGAGGGAATCAGATGCAGCTTGAGAACCCTGTGGTCCACCACAATCGTGTGGCCGGCATTCACACCGCCCTGGTAGCGGACCACCACGTCGGCGGAGCGACTCAGCAGATCGGTGATCTTGCCCTTCCCCTCGTCGCCCCACTGTGCACCGATGACGACAACATTGGCCAAGGACAATGCGGCCCTGAGCCGCCTGGAAGCACAGGGTGCGAGCCTCTCAGAAGAAGGGGCCGTTCGTCAAAGAGGGACCCCCCCGAGGCATGCCCCCCGCCGTTCAGGCTCCTCGGCTGACGCTTGTCTCCGCCTTGCGCAACTCCTTCTCCAGCCGGGTGCGGAGGGCGTCGGGCAGGGGTCGGTTCGCGTAATTGGCGTAGTGGCCGGCCAGGGAGTTGAGGGCTGTCTGCATCGTGGTGAAGGACGAGAGGCTGCGCAGCTCGCCGCGGGGCCTGTAGCGGGAGGTCCAGTCGTTGATCATCGCCTTCGCACGGGCCTCGACCTCGCTGTGGTCTGGGTCGTCCTGGGGCAGGGCGATCGTGGTCAGCAGGGTCTGGGCCGTCAGCACGGTGTCTTCCACGTAATTGCCGGTGAGCCCGGTGCCGCCACTGCTGCAGGCGGTGAGCGTGAGGGTGAGGCAGAGGCAGAGCGCCACCACTGTGCGGAGCAGGGCGCGGCGCAGGAGAGCGACCATGGCGGAAAGGCGGGAAGGGACCCCGTCAGGGAGGGTCAGCGGATCCTACGGGGGGCGCCCCAGCCGGCCTCAGAGCGGCGGCAGGCCCCGGCGTTGCTCCGGCAGCAGGGCCAGAAGACGCTCCACCGCCTCCGCGGCCACGAGCTCGATGCGGGACGCGGGGTCTCGGCGCTCCACCAGTTCCACGCGGCCCGCCGCAGCGCCCCGACCCACCACCAGACGCCAGGGGACCCCGATCAGATCGGCATCCTTGAACTTCACGCCTGCCCGCTCGGCCCGGTCGTCCAGCAGGACGTCCACCCCCGCTTCCGCCAGCTGGCCATAGAGCCTCTCCGCCAGCTCCACCTGCTGGGGATCCTGGGCGCTGGCGATCACCACCACCACCTCGAACGGGGCGATCGACACCGGCCAGCGGATCCCGTCCGCGTCGTGGTGCTGTTCCACGGCGGCCTGGGCGAGTCTTGAGACACCGATGCCGTAGCACCCCATCCAGAGGGCTTCCTCCTCGCCGGCTTCATTGGTGAAGCGCGCCGCGAGGGCCTGGGAATACTTCCGACCGAGCTGGAAGATGTGGCCCACCTCGATGCCCCGGGCGGCTTCCAGCCGTTGGGCTGGGTCGTGAAGACAGCGATCACCGGGCTGGGCGGCCCGCAGGTCGACGCACTCCGGAGCCCCGCCAAGATCGCTCCAGCCCACCCCGACGCGATGCCGATCCAGGGCATTGGCGCCGCAGACGAAGCGCTCAAGATCGGTGGCGGTGGGGTCGGCCAGGCGAAGCAGGGTGGGGGCCCAATCCTTGACGCCGCGCAGGACGGCGTCGGGCAGATCGGGGCCGAGGTAGCCGAAGGGCAGAGGGTCGAGACCCTGGGACCTCACCTGCTCGGGGGTGAGCGGAGCCACCTCCAGAAGGGGGCCATTTGCGCCGCAGCGTCTGTTGACGGCGTTGGCGAGCTTCACCTCATTGAGCTGCTG
>JBIIND010000177.1:0-4542 GCA_044337665.1 Cyanobium sp. | reverse complement strand
CGCTGACGAAGCGCGGCCCATCGCTGGTCTGTAACACCCCGCTGATCGATCGAACGCCCGTGAGGGTACCGGTCTTGGCAAACAGGTTGCCATCCAGCGACGAGCCCTTGAACAGGTTTCGCAGGGTGCCGCGCCGTCCGGCAACCGACAGGGAGGCCACGTAGTTGCGGGCGTAGGGATGCTGGTTCATGCGCAGCAGCAGGGCGGCCAGGAAGCGGCTCGTCAACCGATTGGAACGGTCGAGGCCACTGCCGTCGGCGATGCGCACCCCTTCCATCGGCAGCCCCTGGCGGCTCAGCCAGAGGGTCTCCAGCCGGGTGGCTTCCGCCAGGTCCCAGGTGCCGGCGGCGGAGCGCAGCAGCACCTCGGCGGTGAAGTTGTGACTTTCGGTGTTGGCCAGGCTCAGCAGGCCATGCATGTCGATCGAGGGCTCCTCGTGGATCAGCACGGCGTTGTCGCTGATCGGTACCCGGGCGGGGACCATCACCAGCTCCGCCTTTCCCCCCTCCCGGGCCACCGTTCTCTGAAGCAGGGTGCGGAGCCGGGCGGGAGGGTTGGTGACCGCCGCGTCAATCACGTTGCTGGTGATGGCCAGGCGGGTGACCGGGGCGCCGTAGGCAGCGGTGCGGTCGGCCCAGTTCCATCCCTGGGGCCACCAGTTCCCCGCATCCTCCTCCGCCAGCTCAAAGCGCACCACACCGGGGACCGGCGCACCGCTTCCGCCCGCCTGGAGGGCCAGCTTGGCGAAGCGTTGCAACTGGGGCTGGGCCAGGTCCGGGTCCCCGGAGCCCACCAGGCGAAAGCTGCCGTTCGGGAGCCGCCAGAGCTGGGTGGCCAGGCGGTAGTCGGGGCCGAGGCGGTCGAGGGCGAAGGCGGTACTGAGCAGCTTCTGGTTCGAGGCGGGCACCCGCGGCCGGGTGCCGTTCACATCCGCCAGCAGCCGTCCGCTGCCGTCGGCCACGGTGACGCTCCAGGCGAAGGCCTCGCCGCCGAGCAGGGCGGAGACCTGGCGCTGCAGGGAGGGACAGCTGACCTGGGACTGGAGGACCGGGGCGCCGGAAGGGGGCGGCAGGTCCGGCAGGCTGGCGGTGGGAAGCGGGGGCAGGCCGGTGTTCGGCGGCAGCGCGGTCTTCCGCAGAGGCAGAGCCGCGGCCTGGGCGGCCGCCGCTGGCATGACCAGGCCCGCCGTCAGCAGCAGCGGCAGGAATCGGGCAATGCGGTTGGTGCGTTGGAGCGGCGGATGGGGCCTCACCATCTCAGGAACCCCCGAAGCGCAGATCCGTGACCGTGCCGTTGAAGCGGTAATTGCTGCCCTCCAACTCCACCGGTGCGCCGATCTTCAAGGTGGCGTTGCCGAGCACCACGCCGCCCTCGGTGCGGCGGCCTTCGCCGCTGAGGATATAGCGGCCATCGAACGTGCCGAAGGTCTTCTGGTTGGGATCCGGGGCGCTGACGACCCGACCATCCGGTGTGAGGATCGAGAGGCGGCGTTGCAGCGGAATTATCCGCTCAATCCGCACGGAACCATGGGGCTGGTTGCGGATCACGAATTGCACCTTGCCCTCCTTCTCCGCGCTGGCGAGCAGGGCGGCCGGATCGGCCACGGGTTCACCCCGCACATCCACGGTGACCGTCAGGCTCTGGACATCACCGGTGGCCCGGGCCACCGCGTTGCTGAGCTTGGGGCTCCAGATAACACCAGCCACGGCGAGGAGGACGGCGGCGGCCGCTCCGAGGTCCACGAGGGACCAGGAGCGGGAGGGGAAGTCGCTGGCCATGGGCAACCGGAAGTCGCCGAAGTGTACGCAGAGCCGGCCGGAGAGACCAGCCGTCTCAGCGCTGCAGCCCCTCGAGCAGCTGCCCCAGGGAGCGCAGCCCGGCGGCGGCGCCAGTCTCGCCGAGGGCCTCGGCCTGTTGCTCCCCATCCGGTTTCTGCTCGAACTCCGCCACCCTGCGGAAGCCGTCGGGATCGAGGCGGTACAGCTCCCAGGGATCGGGGAAGGCCCGCCGCAGGGCACTGCCCGACTGGGGGATGAGGGCGTAGGCCACTTGCCAGAGGGAGAGGAAGCCGCGCCGCCGCTGGCGGGCCACGCTGCCGATGCCCACGGCGGCATCCTCCAGGCTGGGGTTGAGGAGCAGCACCGGACCCCGATGCTGCTCGCAGAGGCGCTGCACCGTCTCGTACTCGGCCTGGCTCGGGGCCACCAGCAGCACCAGCCCCTCGCTGCCGCCCTCCCCCTGGCGGCGGATCTGATCGGCGAAGCTGGCGATAGCGTCCCTCCAGGGCGGAGCCTCACGGCAGGCGAGGGCGGCGGCTCCGGCATCGGGAAACAGCAGCCGCAGGTTCCGTTCTTCCCGCCCCAGCGCCTCCGCCAGGCGCAGGGCCACGGGCAGGAGCCTCAGACCCTCGAAACGCAGTTCGGCGGTCCACCGCCCCGAAGGTTCGGCGCTGAGGGCGGCCTGAAGGGAGGCGAGCAGCTCGGCTTCAGCAGCGCGCAGATCGGGGGGGAGCATGGTCTGCGGATCCTGGGCTCAGCGAGCCCGACCCTACCCGTCGAGCGCAGAAGGCGACGCCCTCCCGAGAGGCCGGTCAGCCCACCGGTTCGCCCGCCATCACCCGTTGCCGGGCGCGCTCCAGGGCCGCAGGGACCCCCTCCAGCTCCGCGGCGCTGAGCCAGTGACCCAGGCTGAGCCGCAGCCCCGTGGCGGCTTCATGCTCGTCGTAGCCCATCGCCAGCAGGATCGGGCTGGGGGCCAGCCCGTAGGGATTCGCCCCCCTGCCGCTGCTGCAGGCCGAGCCGCTGCTCACGGCGTAGCGCTGCTGCCACATCGTCTGCACCAGCCGTCGGCCGGAGAGGGGGCGGCCGCTGGGGGTGGCCATCAGCAGGCTGATGTGGTGAGGAAGACGCGCCCCGCTCTGGCTGGGATCCGGACCGCTCAGCCGCACCCCCGGCAGGGCCAGCAGCCGCTCGAGCAAACCATCCCGCAGCTCTCCGATCGGGTCGATGCCGCCATGGAGTCGCAGTCGGTCGTCGGCCAGCTCCAGGGCGCGGGCAAAGCCGGCGGCCAGGGCCACCGGCTCGGTGCCGCCCCGCCGTCCCGCCTCCTGGCCGCCGCCGCCGATGATCGGGGTGATCTTCAGGCCGGAGCGCAGCAGCAGCACACCGATTCCCCGGGGCCCCTGCAGCTTGTGGGAGGCGCAGCTGAGGAAATCCACCGGCAGGGTCGCAAAGTCCACCGGCAGGTGACCCGCCACCTGAACCGCGTCGACGTGCAGGAGCACGCCCGCCTCGCGGCACATCGCCCCGATGGTTGCCAGCGGTTGGATCGTGCCCACCTCGCTCTGGCCCCAGATCAGGGACATCAGCCGGGTCGGGGGCTCCAGCAGGCGCCGCAGCGACTCCAGATCGATCACCCCCGTGCGGTCGACGGGAAGCTTGAGCACCTCCCAGCCCTGGCGCCGCAGCATCTCGGCGGCGGCGACGGTGGCGGGGTGCTCTACCGAAGAAATCAGCAGCCGCGCCGGCTCCATCGCGGCGGCGGTCCCCAGCAACGCGGTGTGAATCGCCTCACTGCCTCCGGAAACCAGCAGCACCTCGGAGGTTTCCGCCCCCAGCACCCGTGCGATCGTCTGGCGGCTGCGCTCCAACCGTTCGGCGGCGGCCAGACCGAAGCCGTGGGTGCTGGAGGGGTTGGCCCAGGCCTCGTCATGGGCGGCCGCCATGGCCGCCAGCACCTCCGCCGCGGGGGGTGTGGTGGCGCAGGCATCCAGGTAGATCGCCATCTCAGCTCCCGTTCTCCAGGTTGCGCAGGATCCGCTCGCGGCCCCGCAGCTCGGCGGTACTGGTGGCAATCTCCACCAACTCGTCGAGGGAACGGCTGCCCAGCAGGGCTTCCACCCTGGCACGCGCCTCGGCGCTGGGGCAGTCCTCCGGACGGCGGCAGCCCTCGACGCAGGCGCTGGCGCAGTCGATCGGGCCGCTCAGGGGGAGCGGGGTCGGCTCCGGATCCGGGTGGTCCGCCGGGGGATCGCCGGCCCCCTGGCGCTCCGCCAGCAGTCCCTCCAGCAGGCTTGGGGCGACGACCGCGTCGAAGACCGGCTCGGCGGGTCCCGTCATCAAGACCGGCCTGCCGGGCCCCTGCCATTCAATCCGCAGCGATCCGCCCGGCAGGTCGACCCTGGCCACGGCGTCGCAGAGGCCAAGCCGGTGGATGGCCACCAGGGTGGCGCAGGCGCCGGTGCCGCAGGCCAGGGTGGGGCCGGCCCCCCTCTCCCAGACCCGCATCACCAGATGGTCCCGGCCGACCACCTGCACAAAATGCACATTGGTGCGGGCGGGGAAAGCGGGGTGGCTCTCCAGGGCAGGACCCAGGCGCTCCAGGTTCACCGCAGCCAGATCCGTCACCGGAATCACCACGTGGGGGTTGCCCATCCCGGCCGCCACCACCGCCAGCCGTTCCCCCTCCACCTCCAGCTCCCCCTCGGGAAGCCCGTGGGGTCCGGTGGCGAGGGTGGTGGGCACCTGGGAGGGCTCCAGGAAC
>JBIIND010000176.1:0-4547 GCA_044337665.1 Cyanobium sp. | reverse complement strand
AACGGGTCCTGGCGGTAGCGGGGGCGGGGCATCACGGGCAAAGAGCTGAGCCCAGCCTGCCGGAAATCGGTGGGGGGAGCCAGGGTGGCCATGGGTAATCATCACGGCGTCCAGCAATCCCCAGGCCAATGCCCCGCTTTCATCTGGGTGGCGTCGCCGGCGGCTGTCCCTGCGCCGTGGTCGGCAGCCAGCCCCTCTGGCGCCTCTCAGCCCAGAGCTTCAGAGGCTCCTCGCGGCTGAGCTCCAGCCGCCGCCACCGCTGTGCGGAAGGCTGCGCCTAGAGCAGCGGCACGGGCTGGTTCCAGCGGTCCCAGTGAACGGGGCGGAAGTGCAGCACCGGTCATCGCTCAGCCAGCCTTCAGGAGGCGACAACGGCAGGCGCTGATGGCGGGCCCGGGTTTGCACCATCCCATCAGCCTCGAAGGAGCAGGACGTCGATGCTGCTGCAGCAGTCCGTGAAAGTGTCAGTGCTCTGAACCGCTGCACGGAGGGAACAGAAGAACTCCCGCCACAGCGGTGGCACCGCCAGCAGTGCCCGATGTCAACACCCGCGCATGGCGCCGCAGGCTGTTGGGCTCCCGCCCCAGCAGGGCGTGGATGCAGGGGTCGAGGGCATCGAGGCGGTGGATCAGCGCTCTGTGGATGCCGGGGGGTCGTCGGTCCTCAGGCGCCGGAAGGGAGATGGGGAACCCTGTCGTGGTGTTCGGCAGGACCGTGACCCGCGCATCCTCGTCAGATCGCCTGCCAGAGCTGGGATTTGCGTGCGGGGAAGCGGAATCTGCCGAAAGCCGATGGTCGGACTTGAACCGACGACCTACTGATTACGAATCAGTTGCTCTACCGCTGAGCTACACCGGCATCATGGCGAACGTAGCACCCGGCTCCACCAGGAGTCCCCTGGCGTGCCAGGTAGATTCGGCTTCCCCCTACCTGAGATCAGCCCGCGGATGGGAAGCAAACCCAGGCCCGTTCGCCGGGGGGAAGGGCGGTCGACGCCTCCGCTGGATCCGGCCGTCAAAGCGAAGCTGCTGCAGGAAATGCGCACCCCTTGGCGCAGCCTGCGGCGGGCCCTCTGGTTTGCCCTGCTCGCTTCGGCGGGTCTGGGTCTGGCCACGATGGCGATGCGCGCCTCGGCCGGCGACGGGGTGCCGTCAACCGACTGGTTGATCCAGGTCGGCGCCCTGGCTCTCTGCGTTTCCCTGCTCTGGTTCGACCGCAACCGGCAGACCGACGTCTGATGCCAGGGAATCGGGCAGCAGCAGGGGCAATCCCAGGCTGAGCCGGCGCTCCGCCACGACCGCGGGCTCGAGGGGCACAGTGGCGGCGATGGTCTCCAGGCTGCGGCTCAGCAGCCACAGGGATTGGAGGGCCTGCTGCCACTGCCAGAGCATCAGGGCCAGCAGCGGCGCGCTCAACAACAGGGCCACCAGGCGCGGCGCGTCCGGCAACGGCGCCAGGGCGGTGGCCAGGGCGGCGGACGCATCCAGGCTCCAGAGCAGCACCAGCAGGAGGGCAACCCCCAGACCAAGGGCCGCCCGCAACAGCGGACCCTCCTGCAGGGCACTGAGCCGGCGCTGCAGCTCCCGTCGTCCCCGGGCTGGGGTCTGCAGCAGCAGCAGCGACCAGACATCCGCCGGTCGTCGCCAGAGCAGCACGCCGGGAGCCAGGACGCCGATCGCCCAGCAGAGAACTCGCTCCAGCCCGGGCAGTGGGCCGGGGTCGCTGCCGGCCAGGAGCAGCAGCAGGAGCAGGGCCTCCAGCGGCAGGAGGCTCAGCCCGAGCAACTGGAGCCAGAGCAGGGGCTCACTGGCGGCTCGGGCTTGGCTCACGGTGGGATCGGGCGGCGGGAGGATCAGGTGCTGAGGGTGCGGCGCTGGGTGACCAGCTTGTAGGCCTCCACCCGGTCTCCCTCCTGCCAGGAGTTGAAGCGGTCGCAGCCGATGCCGCACTCGAAGCCCGTGGCCACCTCCTTGACGTCGTCCTTGCCGCGGCGCAGGGAGTCGAGGTCGCCCTCGTACACCTGTTGCTTGCCGCGGTGCACCCGCACCTTGCCGTTGCGCTGCAGCTTGCCACTGGTGACGTAGCAGCCGGCCACGGCGTTCCGGCCGATGGTGAACACCGCCCGCACCTCGGCCTCGCCGAGGGGCTCCTCCACCAGCTCCGGCTCCAACAGGCCTTCCATCGCCAGCTGGATGTCCTCCAGCAGTTTGTAGATGACGTCGTAATCGCGCACGTCGACGCCGGTGGCATCGGCCGCCCGCTTCGCGCCAGGGGCCATCGAGGTGTTGAAGCCCACGATCACCGCGCCGGAGGCCGCCGCCAGATCGACGTCGGTTTCGGTGATCTCCCCCGGGGCCGACAGCAGCACCCGCACCTGCACCTCCTCCTGGGGCAGCTGCTCAAGCGCACCGAGGATGGCCTCCACGCTGCCCTGCACGTCGGCCTTGAGGATGATGTTGAGCTCCTTGAGCTCGCCCTCGCTGGCCTGGCCGGACATGGAGGCGAGCGAAACCCGCCGGGAGGCCATCTGTTGGGCCAGCCGGGTGGCGCGGGCCTCGCTGGCCCGGTCGCCCACCACGGCCCGGGCCGCCCGCTCGTCGGGATAGACCTCGAATTCGTCGCCGGCCGTGGGCACCTCGCTGAAGCCCAGGGCCTCCACCGCCGCCGAAGGGCCGGCGGTCTTCACCCGCTTGCCCGTGTCGTCCACCATGGCCCGCACCTTGCCGAGCACCGGGCCTGCGGCCAGCACATCGCCGGTGCGCAGGGTGCCGTTCTGGATCAGCAGGGTGGCCACCGGACCCTTGGCCTTGTCGAGGTGGGCCTCGATCACCGTGCCCCGGGCCATCCGGTCGGGGTTGGCCTGCAGATCCTCCACATCGGAGACCAGCAGGATCATCTCCAGAAGCTGGTCGATGTTCTCCCCCTTGATGGCGCTCACCGGCACCATCACCGTGTTGCCGCCCCAATCCTCCGCCACCAGATCGTGGCCGGAGAGCTCCTGCTTCACCCGGTCGGGGGAGGCACCCTCCTTGTCGATCTTGTTGATCGCCACCACGATCGGCACCTCGGCCGCCCGGGCGTGGCTGATCGCCTCCAGGGTCTGGGGGCGCACGCCGTCATCGGCGGCCACCACCAGCACCGCCACGTCGGTGACCTTCGTGCCGCGGGCCCGCATGGCGGTGAAGGCCTCGTGGCCCGGGGTGTCGAGGAAGGTGATCGCCGCCTTGGCGCTGCCGTGGGGCACCTCCACCTGGTAGGCGCCGATGTGCTGGGTGATGCCCCCGGCTTCGCCCGCCGCCACCCGCGTCTTGCGGATGGCGTCGAGCAGGCTCGTCTTGCCGTGGTCGACGTGGCCCATCACCGTCACCACCGGCGGGCGGCGGATCAGGTGGGCCAGGTCGCTGGCCTCGATCATCTCCACCGTCTTGGCGGCCGCCGCCTGGACGTCGTCCTCCAGCACCGGCACGCCGAACTCGTCGGAGACGGTCTCGATCGTGGGCAGGTCGAGGGTCTGGGTGACCGTGGCGATGATGCCCTTGAAGAACAGGCTCTTGATGATTTCGGAGCTCTCCACCCCGAGCCGGTCGGCGAGCTCCTGCACCGTGAGGTTGCCCTCCGGCACCACGAGCATCTCCGGCCGCTGGGCCTTGAGTTCGCGGGCGGCCCGCAGCTCCATCGCCCGGCGGCGCTGGCGCTGGCGGGTGGTCTCCTTCTTGCGCTTGCGCACGGCCACCGTGGGCTTAGCCTGGGCGCCAGTGGCGGCCTTGGGCTTGGCAGGGCGGGCCAGGCTCGCCTGCAGCACGATCGCTTCCTGCTCGCCGGCGTAGCCCCCCGTCTCGGCGGTGAGCGCATCATCGTTCTCGCCGATGATGTGCACCTTCTGGCGCTGCTTCTGGGGCGTGCGGCTGCGCAGCGCCTCCAGCTTGGCGCTGTCGTCCCAGTCGGGACGCCGGGCCTTCGCCGGGGCTCCGGTGGCGGGATGGGGGGCGCGGAAGCCGGGGCGGCGGGGCGCACTGGGCCCTGCGGTGGGACGCACCAGTTCTGGCACCGTGCTGCCCGTTTTTTCCGGCGGGGCCGCCGTCTCGCCAACCCGCCTCGGGGGGGCGGCCGTGGGGCGGCCTGTGGGCTTCTGCAGCTCCATCAGTTCGCCCGGCGCCATCGGCTTGCGCATGCCGGGGGGGAGGCCCGGTCGGCCAGGGGCCGGGGGGCGTCCGGCGGAAGGCGTGCCCGGGCCGGCGGTGTCACGGCGGATCGGCTTGCCCACCAACTCGAGCGGTGGGGTGCCGGGCCGGCCGGTGCCGGCCCGGGCGGGGGAGGCCGGGCGGCTCCCCGGCGGGCCGGGGCGCTGGGGTCGGGCCGACGGAGGCGCCGGCCTGCTGCCACCGGCTCCGGCCGGTTGGGGGCGGCCGACGACCTGGGGACGACCGCCGGGGGCGCCGGTGCCGGGTCGGCCGGCGGAGGGGCCCCCACCGGCTCGACTTGGGGAACCGGGGCGCTGGGGCGCAGGGGTGCGGGCGGGGGGCTGGGGAGTGCGCCCGGCCGGTGCC
>JBIIND010000175.1:0-4570 GCA_044337665.1 Cyanobium sp. | reverse complement strand
TCTCCGGCGACCCCGGCGTCATCGCTAACAACTACATCGACTACGCCATCAACGCTCTCGTCTGAGCCGCGATCCGCGCTCCCCATCCGCCAGGGCTCCCAAGGGAGCCCTTTTTTTAAGCTTTTTCGAGCCACATCTGAGGCTGCCGCTCCAGGCACCAAGCCCGGGGCCCCCCTCTCGGGAAGATCACCGGGCAAGTCGCCCCGCGGATGACCCCGCGGATGACCACGCGGATGCCCACGCAGACGACCACGCAGACGACAGCATCGATCCAGTGAGCCACGCCCCCATGCAGGCCCCCGCGAGCGGAGAGCCCATCGACGAGCCGGAAGCCCTGGCCCGTCTGCGGCAGAGCGCCGACCCTTCGCTGCAGTACTACGCCGCCTGGTGGCTGGGGCGTAACCGCAGTCGCCACCCCGAGGCCGTGCCCCTGCTGCTGGCGGCGCTCCGGCAGCGCCGGCCGCGGGAACCGGGCTCGGGCGTGGAGGAGAACGCGGTGGCCCGCAACGCCGCCCGGGCGCTCGGCAAGCTCGGCGATCCCGCCGCGATCGAAGATCTGCTGGCCACCCTGGAGGACGACGACGACGGCCTGCGGGAGGCGGCCGCGCGGGCCCTGGGGGAGTTGCGCGCCGAGGCCGCCGTGGTGCCGCTGCTGCGGCGGCTGGCCAGCGGGCCCGCGGTGGCGGGTGCGCAACGCTCCGACAGCCCCCGGCTGCAGGAACCCTGCGAGGCGATGCTCGAAGCCCTCGGAGAGATCGGCGAGGACAACGGCGAGGTGCGCCGCGTGCTGACCGCCTACACCGACCACGAACGTCCCCTGATCCGCAGCGCCGCCTGCCGGGCCCTGCTTCAGCTCACCGGTGAGGAGCGCTGGGCCGCCGCGCTGGTGGCGCTGCTGCAGCACCCCCACCTGCAGGTGCGCCGGGCCGCCCTGATGGATCTGGGAGCTGTGGGTTGGCGGCCCGCACTGGAGCCGATCTGCCGCAGCCTGGCGGAAAACAGCCTCAAGCTGATCGCCCTGCGGGGGCTGGTCGAGCACGGCGCAGCCCACGAGGCCGACACCGGGTTGGTGAAGGTACTTGCCGCCATGGACAGCCTGCTGTGAGCAGCGCGATGGAGATGCCGAACGAAACCCTGGCGGAGCGGATCCGGGCCGTGCAGGAGGCGGCAAGCGCCGAGGGGTTGCTGGCCGCCACCCGGACCCTGGCGGACAGCGACCACGGCGAGCGCATCGATCCGGACGCCATCGGCTGCCTGGTGGAGGTGCTGGGCTTCAACAACCCCGGGGCCGCCGTGGCGGCGGTTGACGGTCTGATCCGACTCGGGGCGGCGGCGGTGGAGCCCCTCCTCAGCCGCCTCGATCCCCGCAACTACGGGGCCAGAGCCTGGGCGGTCCGCGCCCTGGCCGGCATCGGCGACGTACGCGGCCTGCCGCTGCTGGAGGAGGCCCTCTGCAGCGACGTGGGGCCGAGTGTGAGGCGGGCCGCCGCCTGCGGTCTCGGCCATCTGCGCCTGGAGGCTCTGCCGGAGGGGGAGCGGCGGGAGCTGCGCGGACGCGCCCTGCGAGGGCTGCTGTCGGCCTGCGCGGATGGGGAGTGGGTGGTGCGTTACGCGGTGGCCGTGGGCCTGGAATCCCTCGCCCGCGCCATGGATCCAGAGCCTGAGGAGCGGCAATCGCTGCTGACGGCTCTGGAAGGCCTGGGGGACCCGGAGCGGGAGGGGACGGCCGTGGTGCGGCTGCGCGCGAAACTGGCCTGGAGCCGCCTGGAGGAGGAGGGATGAACGGCAGTGAAGCGGGGGGCGTGCAGCGCCCGATCCGCATCCTTTTTGTTTGCCTCGGCAACATCTGCCGCTCTCCAGCCGCCGAGGGGGTGTTCCTCCATCTGCTGGCCCGCGAGGGGATGGGGGCCGACTTCCAGGTGGATTCGGCCGGCACCGCGGGCTGGCATGTGGGGAAACCGCCCGATCCGCGCATGCGGGCCGCCGCCGCCCGACGCGGCATCCACCTGCCCAGCCTGGCCCGCCAGCTGGAGGCGGCGGATCTGCAGCGCTTCGATCACATCCTCACGATGGACAACGCCAACCTCGCGGCGGTGCAGAGCCTGGCCGGGCGGCCCCGAGCCACGATCACACCCCTCGTCCACCACTGCCGCCGTTTCACGAGTGCGGAGGTGCCGGATCCTTACTACGGCGGCGCCGAGGGCTTCGAACATGTGCTCGACCTGCTCGAGGACGCCTGCGAGGGGCTGCTTGAGGGGCTGCGCCCGAACCGCTAAACGACGCCGGGGGGGCCTGGAGGGCTGGCCTGGTTCCGCTCGGGCCAGGCCTCCTCGGGCACCCGGGCCCGGAAGAGATCCACCAGGGCCTGGATGACCGCCTCGATCTCCATCCCGTCGGTGACCAGCTCCATGGCATCTTCGGCCTGCCGGAGGGGGGCCACCTCCCGGCAGGAATCCTGCCGGTCCCGCTCGGCGATCTGGGCCTCCAGGTCGTCCAGGGGCGGCACAGCAAAGCCCCGCTGCCGCAGATCCTGCGCCCGGCGCCGGGCCCGCTCCGCCACGCTGGCCGTGAGGAACACCTTGCAGTCGGCATCGGGGAAGACGGCGGTGCCGATGTCCCGGCCCTCGGCCACAAGTCCGCCGCTCCGCCCCATGGCCTGCTGCTGGGAGGTGAGCGCCTGGCGCACACAGGGGTGGGCGGCCACGGTCGACACCAGGGCGGTCACCTCGGGACTGCGGATCGCCTCGCTGACATCGTGGTCGTTGACCAGAATCCTTCCCCCGTCTGCCCCACCGACCATGCGCAGGTCGAGCCCCTCCAGCAGGGGCGCCACCGCGGTGGGATCCGTCGGGTCGACCCCCCGCTGCCGCACCCACCAGGTCAGGGCCCGGTACATGGCGCCGGTGTCGAGATAAACGAGGCCCAGGCGACGGGCGAAGGCGCGGGTGACCGTGCTCTTGCCGGCGCCGGCGGGGCCGTCGATGGCGACGATCGGGGGACGGCTCATCAGGAAGAGGTGATCGATCAGGCGGGCTGGGCCACAGTGAACGGCCGCCGCCAGCAGGGTGAGGCCCTCCAGCCGCGGCTTGGGTGCCAATGTATGCGGCTGCACCAGTTCCAGGTACTCCACTGCCAGCCCCGCCGCGGTGAGCCGGGCGCGGCAGCCTGCCAGGGACCGCTCGACCGAGGTCCCCGCCCGCAGCTCCGCCCCGGCCCCGGCGAGGGCGGCGGGCAGCGCCGCCGCTTCGCGCCGAGCCTCCCCATCGAGATAGCGGTTGCGGGAACTGCGGGCCAGGCCGTCGGGCTCCCGCTCCGTAGCGCAGCCCTCCAGCACCACCGGTAAACCGAGGTCGGCCACCACGCGACGCAGGATCACCAGCTGTTGCCAGTCCTTCTCGCCGAACAGGGCCCGGGCAGGCCGCACCAGCGCCAGAAGACGGCAGACAACCGTGGCGACCCCATCGAAGTGACCCGGCCTGGAGCGGGCGCAGAGTCCCCGCTGCAGCGAGGCCGGCGGCCGAACCCGCGTGAGATCCTCGGGTCCGTCCGGGTAGAGGTCGGCCACCGCAGGGGCGAAGAGAGCGTGGGCCCCAGCCGCTTCCGCCAGGGCGAGATCCTGCTCCAGATCGCGGGGGTAGCGGGCGAAATCCTCTGTCGGACCGAACTGCAGGGGATTCACGAACACACTCAGCAGAACCCGCGGCAGGCCCGCGGCGCGGCGCTCGGCGGCGCGGCGCAGCAGGGCGGCATGGCCCGGATGCAACGCGCCCATCGTGGGCACAAAATGCAGCGGGCGCACCGATTCGCTGCGGCGCCAGCGGGCCAGATCGGCAGGGGTGCGCAGCAGATCCACCCTCGGCAAAGCAAAAGGTCCACCCGCCAATCTGGCGGATGGACCATGGGTACGGCGTATGGGGACGGGCCGGGAGGGAAGGGTCAGTCGAGAACTTCGAGGCGCACCTGGGCGACACCGCTGGCGGTAACGCCGAGCTGCTGGGCGGCACCGTGGGCGAGGTCGATAATGCGACCACCGTGGAATGGGCCGCGGTCGTTGATGCGCACGACGGCCGAACGGCCGTTCCAGAGGTTTGTGACCCGCACGAGGGTGCCGAACGGCAGGGTGCGGTGTGCGGCGGTGAGGGTGCCAGGGCGGAAGGTTTCACCGTTGGCGGTGCGGTTGCCGTAGAAACCTGGGCCGTACCAGCTAGCCTGGCCCGTGGTGCCGGCGGCGGAAGCGATCTGTTGCCCCTGGGCAAGGGGAACCGGGGGGGACTGCCTGATGAACCGCTCCTCCCAGGAGGGAGCGGGGCTGACTTCGAAAATCGCTACGGCGGCAGGGGCAGCGGTGGGGTTGAAGCTGCCCGCGTGGGCCGGAACGATGCCGGCGGTGCCGGAGATCAGGAGGGCGGCGGCGCCCAGGAGTTGAGGTCGACGCATAACAGGCGGAAACCGGCGGTGACGGAAACCTGCAGCGACCAAAGAGAGGGACTGCAAGCTGGTTTTTCATGGCATCGCGAGGTGAATGGCCAGCGATGCAGTGAAAAATGGACCGAGCGGGTTCCTTACAGGA
>JBIIND010000173.1:0-4580 GCA_044337665.1 Cyanobium sp. | reverse complement strand
CGCAGCCGCCAACAGAGCCAGGGCAGGAGGCACAGCAGCCCCTCGCCGACCTGCGGGGATCGCCTTCACTCCAGGCAGCCTCGCTAACTTCAGCCCACAGGCTTGTCCCAGTTCAGGACCCTGGCGCCCTTATCCGCGGCGAAGGCGCAGGAGCTGGAGCCCCCGCCGCTCCTGCTCCCCCCGGATCTGCGGCTGACACCGGAGCAGTTCGAGCGGATGTGCCAGGCCAATCCGGAGGCGGTGCTTGAACTCGATGCCATCGGCCGCTTGATCGTCATGACGCCCACCGGTGGGGAGACCAGCGGCCGCAACTCCCGCCTCACCATGCGCCTTCTCCACTGGGCGGACCAGAGGTCGGGCTGGAGGGTGTTCAACAGTTCGGGTGGTGGAGCTGGCCAGCCCACCCCAGCCCGGCGTCCCGCTGGTGTCCAACGGCTGGAGGCGGGCCAGGAGTTTCCGGGCCTGAGCCTCGATCTGGCGGAGATCTGGGGGATCTGAGGGCTGGCCTCCATCATGGCCCCCTGGCCAGGCCCCGGCATGGCTCCACCGCAACGGCGAACCCCTGTGGGTTCACTTGATCCAGGACCACAGCGGGACGCTTCTGGAGGGCATTTCTGGCCACCCATTTACCCATGTGCTGAGATCGCAGCGCAGCGAGGCAACACTCTGGGGACTGGCTGTTGATGAAATCAGCCCAATTGGGAACGATGGCGTGAATGCACGCCCATGCGTTGCCGCAACCGGCGTGACCAGCCATAGGCCAGCGAGGCACCGAGCAGGGGTAGGGGGCCAGGCACTGGGACGAAGGAAGCGTTGTCGATGGAGAAGCTGTCGATCTGGGTTAATGGATTGACCAGGATGATGGAGGTGAAGGAGGTGGTGCCGATCACCCCAAGAAAGCCATTGGAGCCGCCGATGGTTGTATGGACAATCAGGGACTGGAGGCCAGAGCCGTCAAAATCACCATTGAGGGAGAGGCGATTTGTGCTGGCGTTGATGAAATCAGCCCCGAATGCCGTAACTGCCGTAGGGAAGACCCAGCTGATCGTGTTGGAGGCGGTGCCGGATCCTGCCTGCACGGCATTGTCATAAGCTCCGGAGGTGATTACGCCAACACTGTTGTTGTCATACGGGGGATTTGGTAAAACTGCCGGACCGGAATTCGTGGAAACGATGCCGGAATCGAGGCTGATGGTTTGGGCAGAGTTGATCGTGGTGCTGAAGGTATCTGTCACGATGGTGCGACCACTCAGCGCGGCCTCCCAGGACGCACGGTCTGTGTAGGTGGTGTAGGCCGATCCTGGCGCCGCCAGGCTAATCAGCCATGCTCCTGGCAGAACAAGCCGCAAAGCGTGCGAGCGGAAAGCTGAAAACGTCGCTGACATTGCCGCAGAACGTGGGCGAGGAAAGTGTAGGGCAATTCCAGTAAAACACCCCGTCTCTGCGCAGTTTGCCATTATTTTCGCGCTCTGTTCTTTGCCCGGTTTCAGACAAAGCACCGCGCCACAAACGGCGATGTCATGGCGCGCAGTAGGCTGCTGTAGCCGATCTGGAAGCGCTGTTCATCGCCCACCGCCAGGGCGGGATTCGCCCCACTCACGATCAGGTGATCACTGGAGGCCCCCTCGATCGACAGGCCGGCGGCGCTGAGGCTGGCGGGATCGGCATCCTGTTCGCCGAGGGCGAGGATCGTGCGCATCGCCAGGTGGGGCTCCGCTTCGCCGCGGCGTTCTGGTTCGCTGCGGCGTTCTGCCTCAGCTGATGGCGCGGCGGGGCGATGGTCGAAGCTGCTGCGTTGACGGGTGCCCCAGGGTCGCATCGGCTTGCGCTTGCTTTCGATCACCTCCGCCACCAGGGTGATGGCATCGGTGTGGAGCCCCGGGATCGCGGTGCGGCTGAGGGGTTCACGGCCGAGCAGCAGGGCCTCGCCGAGGCGGAGGTGATTGATGCGCCCTCGTTGGCCGCCGCTGGCCAGCCAGGGCAGATTCGCGGAGTTGCCGCCGGAGCACCAGGGCAGCTGGATGCCGAAGCGGGCTTCCTGGGCGGTGGTGAGGGCGGAGAGCGCCGCCATGTTGGTGGCATCGGGGGCCACGCCGTGCTGGCAGCCGAGGTTGGTGGCCAGGCCCAGCAGCTGGAGGTGGGGCAGGGCGAGGGTGAGCTGCACGATCGCCTCCAGGTCGGCGGGAAGAATCCCCTCGCGCAGGTCGCCGAGTTCCACCATCAGCAGCACGCCATGGCGCCGGCCCTGGGTCTGGGCCGCCTCGGCGAGGGCGCGCAGCACCACCGCTTCGCTGTTGCAACTGATCGCGGCATGGGCCACCACCCGCTCCACCTCCCGCAGCATGGGCGAACGCACCATCAGGAGCGGCACCGGGATGGAGGAGCGGTGCAGCGATTCGATGGTGTCGAGGCGCGATTCGCCGATGGAGGGCACGCCGGCGGCGATCCAGGTGGCCACGATTTCCGGCAGCCCCAGGGTGGCCTTGCTCACCCCGGTGATGGTGATGCCGGCGCGGCCGAGGCGATCCACCAGGGTGCGGGCGTTGTGGTGGAGGCGTTCGAGGTGGATCTCCAGGCGTGGGGCCCTCAAGCGGCTGCGCAGGGCCTGGCCTGGAGCCGGGGAAAGGCCTGCAACACCATGGCGACCAGGGCCTGGGGGGAGCAGCTGACGGCATCGGTGACAGGGAGGCCCAGTTCGGTTTGATGGCGCTGGATCGCGGCATCGAGCTGGGCGTCGTCGAGGCCTTCGTGGTTGAGGGTGAGGCCGATGACGCGGGTGGGGGCGAAGGCTTCGATCAGGCGGATTTCGCTGGCGGCGGAGGGCATGGGCAGGAAGGGGAAGTCGCTGAGCACCTGGCGCGCCGGCGCATGCTGGAGCACCACGGCCTGGGGGCGGGCGCCGCGCAGGATGAAGCCGGAGGAGAGGTAGGCGGGGTGGCTGAGGGCGCCCTGGCCTTCGATCACGATCACCGCGGGGCATTCGCGGCGGAAGGCCTGCACCACGGCGGCCTCCACTTCGCCGGAGCAGTACTGGGAGGGGATGGCATCGAGGGGAATGCCGTAGCGACCGCCCTGGATCAGGCCGGTCTGGCCGGTGCTGACGAGCACGCTGGGAATGCCGGCGGCGTTGAGCGCCTGCACGAGCAGGGTGGCGGTGGTGCGTTTGCCGATGGCGCCATCGGTGCCGAGCACGGCGATGCGCAGGCAATCGGCGGTGGCGATCGAGCCATCGAACAGGCGCAGATCCTGCAGGGCGGGCGGCCGCCGCACGTCGCGGATCGAGACGTGATTGTGCGCGGCGATGAGGGCGAAGTCGGGGTCGTCGTTGAGGTATTCGCGCATGCCGCTCACCAGGTGCAGGCCGGCGGCGAGGGCGGCGAGCAGGGCGCGGCGATCGGCGGCGCTGTAGAGCCCATCGGCGGGCGCCATGCCATAGATCAATGTGTGGGGTTTTCGGCCGGGAAGCTGCAACGCTGCCTCGAGATCGGCGACGATCGGGATTCCCTGGAAGACGCCATCGAGCACCAGACCGGCATCGAGGCCGGCGCACTGGCTGTCGATCACGGCCTGGATGGCGAAGGTTTCGGAATGGCGAATCAGACCATGGGCCGTTTTGCCATCGAGACCGGCGAAGTTTTGTTCACAGTAGATAATCGCTCGGGGTCGCTCTGTCGAGAGAAGTGGCAGAACCGATGGATTCCGGACGGGGGCGGGGGGCGAAAGCGTCAATCAGCACCAGACACGGAAAACCGGCGGCACAGGGGTGGCCACTGGAAGGTGTGGTTTGCTTGATTCTAGGGGTTTATTTTGGGCTTGGTGCGAATTTGCTGGAATCGATGTTTTGGCAGTTGCTTGGCGCCTGTGTGTAAAAAAAGCAAGAGTAGAATATCATGAATCCAAATCTTTCCTGATTTGCTCGTCACTGCTTGAATTGGTTTTGTTCTCCCGTTTCTGGGGAGTTCATGGCTTTCGATTAGAAGCGGCTCTGCCAGCGCCTGGGATCCTGGCGACCGTGCGCAGCAAGCCCAAGGATCTGCGCATCCCTTTCTCGGAAGTAGGGGGCACGGGAGGGTCTCTGTGCCCCTGGCCGGCACAACTTCGCCGCCTGCCCCGCCTGTGATTGCCATCGGACATTGACCCCTTGCCTCCGGGACGGCCGCTCGGCCTCGATAGCCTTGGGTGGGAGGCTGGAGACCTGCCATGGCCCAGGCTCCCCCGCCCCCAGCAGACGCGCTGGATCTCAAGCCTGCACCGCTATGGCTTTCTCTGGATCTCCGGCTGACGCCGGATGAATTAGAGGGTGTGTGCCAGGCCAATCCGGGGGAGGTACTTGAACTCGATGCCGACGGCCAATTGATCGTGATGACGTCCACCGGTGGTGAGGCCAGCGGCCGCAATTCCCGCCTCACCATGCGCTTTCATCTCTGGGCGGACCAGCGGCCGGGCTGGAGGGTGTTCGACAGTTCGGGCGGTTTCCGCCTGCCGGATAGTTCCGTGCTCAGCCCCGATGCGTCCTTGCTGCGGGACGAGTGCTGCCAGGCCCTCACCCCGGAGCGACGCAGGCCCCCCTCGGCACCGCC
>JBIIND010000172.1:0-4588 GCA_044337665.1 Cyanobium sp. | reverse complement strand
GATTCTTCAGATCTATTTGCAAACGCTTGCGGTCGAGCAGCGTGAGAAGTGGCTCTCCCTGAGCGTCCGTGAGATCATCTCCCTCGCCGCTGAGCTCTCCAAGGAATCGATTCTCACCAACCCGCTACTACCCGTTACCGAAGAATCTTGGCATATCGCCTGGGGAACCACAACGATTTTCGAGAAGTAGATCGCCTACCCTCTGGACCCTAGCACCTTCCCCTGTGGCTCCACCCGCCGGACCGAGTGGGCAGCGGCGCGCCATGAATAGCGCAGACAGTGGGGAGTGAATGGACAACAGGGCCATGGGGGGCGCAGCCAACGACAGGTTCAGCCATGCCGGCAGAAGGCCAATAGCAAAGCATTTCACCCCAAAGAGATCACCCCAATCATCATTCACGTAGGCCGGCAGAATTATACTTATCCCTTAAGCGGTAGCACACTCACAGACCAGCCCAGCCTGGTCCAAGGGGGAAGATTAAGCCGGGCAAAACCCACTACCACCCCATCGCAAATGGTTGCCGACAACACTGATCCAGCAGTGCCTCTCCCCGGCAGATTGCTTCCCTCGGCAGATTGTTTCCCCTGGCAGATTGCTTCTTGTCACCCGAATCCGGGCGGATCCGATGGACAGCCAGAGCCGCCAGGGCCCGGGCAAGCCCGGGCCACAACAGAGGTTTGGCAGGCATTCGGCTGCCGGGGATCAGGCCGATCACAAGGCCGAATTACCCCTTCCCCCCACGCAGAGCCCAACGGGTTCATAGCCAACGGTCGAACTCTCTTGGGCTGGCCTACATTTTCAAGGCGCCAAGACTGCGGCGACCTCGCCTGACTCCACCCCATCTTGATGATGGCATCAGCCAACCCCAATCGGCCCAGCCGCCGGCGGTGGTCCTGGCCCGATCGGCGGGCCGCTTCGGCCGGTCCTAGACGCCGATCACATACTTGGCCCATTCCCGGTTCTGGCCGGCGCTGATGCGTCGCACCGCCTCGAAGCTGAGGCTGCCGGGCGGGCGGCGGGGTTCGCGCCGCAGGGCCATGCCCGCCTCCCGCGGTGTGCGGTTGCCCTTGCGCACATTGCAGGGCAGACAAGCGGTGGTGACGTTCTCCCAGATGTCACCGCCACCCCGGCTACGGGGCATCACATGGTCGATCGAGAGGGGCTCACCCTGGAAGCCGCAGTACTGGCACACGTGGCCATCGCGCTGCAACACGTTGCGCCGGGTGAGGGGTACCTGTTTGTAGGGAACCCGCACGAACTGGCGTAGGCGGATCACCGTGGGCAGCAGAAGATCCGGGCGGATCGGATGGTGGGGATCGTGCTCGAGTCCCTCCGCCTTTCCCTTCAACAACATCACCATCGCCCGACGCCAGGTGGTGATGTTGAGCGGCTCGTAGGAGGCGTTGAGAACGAGAACGTGGCCCATGCCGTCCCGCGGGAGCTCCAGCATGCTAAGCAAAATTCCCCTGTGACTCGGTGTCGTCCACGACCGGCGGCCGCACCCAGGCTGCGCCGGCACCCTCGCTAGCGTGATTGCGCCATGGCCCTCCCCCACCCCGCCGCGCTGGCAGATCTCCTCGCCGGGGAGCTGGGCGGCACCCCCACCGCGGCCCCGCTCCGCTCGGTGCGCATCGACTCGCGCCGGGTGGATGCCGCCGATGTGTTCTTCGCCCTGGCGGGGCACCGTCGCGATGGCCATGACTACGCCCCGGCGGCCCTGGCGGCCGGGGCCGCCCTGGTGGTGGTGCGGCGCGGCTGGCCCGGGATGGCGGACGCCCTGGCCGCCGGCGGAGCGGTGCTGGCGGTGGACGACCCCCTGGCCGCGCTGCAGTCGCTGGCGGCCTGGTACCGGCGCGAGCACATCGCCAGGGTGGTGGCCATCACCGGCAGCAACGGCAAGACGGTGGTGAAGAACGCCCTGACCACCCTGCTGGCGAGCCGCTGGCGGGTTGCCGCCAGCCCCGGGAGCTGGAACAGCCAGGTAGGGGTGCCCCTGGCGGTGCTCTCGGCCCCGGCGGGAACGGAGATCGGCGTGTTCGAGGCGGGCGTATCGGCCCCCGGGGAGATGGAGCGCATCGCCGCGATCCTCCAGCCCGACTACGGCGTGCTGGTCAATGTCGGCCTGGCCCACATCGCCGGCTTCGGCAGCCGGGAGGTGACGGCCAGGGAAAAGCTGCGCCTGTTCCGCGACGTGCCACCGGCGGGCTGGGTGTTCCTGCCGGACGACCCGCTGGTGGAGAGCGTGGCCCTGCCCTGCCGCCGACTGCGGGCGGGCCTGGACGACCCCCGCGAGCTGGAGCGGCGGCCCTGCGCCGTCGGCACCGTCCTCACCCTCGACTTCGGCGGGCAGATCGCGACGCTCACGGTGCGCAGCCGCTCCGGTCCCCTGCTGGACGATCTGGTCATCGCGATCGGCGCCGCCCGCCGCCTCGACGTGTCGGTCGAGGAGGTGCTGGCGGCCCTGGCCGACCACCGCTTCGGCCCCACCCGGATGGAAACCTGGCGCACGCCGGAGGGCATCACGATCGTCAACGACACCGCGGCCGATGACCCGCTCTCGGTGCAGGCGGCCCTGGAGGCGGTGAGCGCCTCAGGGGAGGAGGGAGGGCGCCGGCTTTTCATCTTCGGGGGCATGAACGAGCTGGGGGAACGGGAGGCGAGCGAACACGCCCTGATCGGTCGGCTGGCGGCGGAGCGGGGGTTCAGCCAGCTGCTGCTGCTGCCCCATCCGGCCCGGGAGCACACCGCCGCGGCCTGGCGGGCAGCCCGGCCGGAGGCGCCGCCCCTGGAGCTGGCTGACACCACCGACCTGCGGGAAACGGTGCGAGGGCTGGCCCGGCGTGGCGACACCCTGCTGCTCAAGGGGCCGGCCCAGCAGGGCCTGGCGGCCGCAGCCTGCGCGATCTGGGAGTCGATGGCACCCCGCCGCTTCCTGGTGGATCTGGGGGCCATCCGGGAGAACCTCGCCCGCTTCCGCGCCCTGTGCGGACCGGAGGTGGCGATCCTGGCGGTGCTCAAGGCCTGGGCCTACGGCACCGAGCTGGCCCGCATGGGCACCACCCTGCAGGAGAGCGGCGTCGACTGGATCGGCGTCTCCGCCGCCGACGAGGGGGCGACCCTGCGCCGCGCCGGCGTGCATCTGCCGATCCTCGTGTTGCTGATGGACGGGGACGAGGTGGACAAGGCGGTGCGCTGGCGGCTGACGCCCGTGGTGTACTCCCTGGCCTTCGCCCGCTCCCTGGTGGAGAGCCTGCGGCAGAGGAACGCCAGCTGCGATGTGCACCTGGAGATCGACAGCGGCATGGGCCGGCTGGGGGTGGCCCCCCAGGAGGCCCTCACCGCCGCCCGGTTGCTGCGTGGCTCCGGAGTGACGCGCCTCACCGGTCTGATGACCCACCTGGCCAGCGCGGACGATCCCACCGCGGACGCTGACAGCCGCGACCAGTTGCACCGCTTCGAGGCGGCGGTGGCGGCCATCCAAGCCGAGGCGGGGGAAGGGGATCCGCCGCCGCTGCGGCACGCCGCGGCCACCGCCGGCGCCGTGCGCTTCCCCGAGGCCAGGCTCGACATGGTTCGGCTTGGCCTGGGGATCTACGGCATTCACCCCTCCCCCGCGGTGGCGGAGGCGGTGGAACTCAACCTGGCAGTGGCCTTCGTCAGCCGGCTCGCCCAGGTGGCGCTCTGGCCGCGGGGCCAGCGGATCGGGTACGGCGGCACCTACGTGGTCGAGGCCGAGCGACAGCGCGTTGGCATCGTGGCGGTCGGCTACAACGACGGTGTGCCCTGGCGCAGCTCCAACCGGGGAGAGGTGCTCGTGCTGGGCCGCCGGGTGCGGGTGCTGGGCCGGGTGTCGATGGACTCGATGGCGGTGGATCTCGATCCGGTGCCCGAGGCCGCCGTCGGCGATGAGGTGTTGATCCTTGGGAGCCACGACGGGCAGGAGTTGCGCCCTGAGGAGGTGGCCCACCGGGCTGAAACGATCCCCTACGAACTGCTCGTGAACATCGACAGCCGTCGGGTGCAGCGCCTGTTCCAGGGCGAGTGAATGGCGGGGCCGGCTTGTCAGGTAAGCTGCCGGAGCCACTGGAGAGGTGGCTGAGTGGTTGAAAGCGGCTCCCTGCTAAGGAGTTACAGGAGGCAACTTCTGTCGAGGGTTCGAATCCCTCCCTCTCCGTTCCCCATCCCCAACCCCTCCGCCCCCCACCGACGCCGCCGACCGGGCCCTGGGGCGCCGGCTGGCCGAACGGATCGAGCGACTCGGGACGACTTCGCCGCAGCGAATCCGCGAACTGCTGCCCGACCTGCTCCGGCAGGACCCCACCCTGCAGGCCCCTTTGCACGATCTGGTGGCGCGTGCCACCTTCGGCCGGATGGTCGCCGCTGCGGGGCATCCGCCGCGCTCCGGGCTGCGGGAGCAGCTGGTGCAGGAACTGGCGGAGACTTACAGCCAAGGCATGACAGCCCGCCTGGCCAGCGTGCTCGCCGGCCTTTTGGAGCCCCGAACCGTCGCGACCGCCGCGGGGACGGCCCGCTCCGCCAAGGCCCCTTCTGCCCGCCGGCCCCCTCCGCCATCCCGGGAGGAGGCGG
>JBIIND010000171.1:0-4615 GCA_044337665.1 Cyanobium sp. | reverse complement strand
GCAGGGCCAGGATCACCCCGTCGCCGCCGACGCCGAAGCGGCGGTCGCACAGCCGCTGCACCGCGGCAGGGGTGAGTCCGAAGTCGAAGTCGGGATCGCCCTCCGGGCGGCCGTCGAGGATCAGGAAGTCATTGCCGAGTCCCTGGTATTTGCTGAATGGAAGCACCGCCTTAACCTGTCAACCCGGCCCGATCTTATGCAGAGTTTCTTCGAGCGCCGTGGTCCCCGGCTCGACACCACCCTTCCCAGCGTCCGCCACGTCCAGGAGCTGATCCGCAACCGCACGGTGGTGAGCCTGCACATGCTGGGCGGCCAGGAAGTGGAGGGCACCATCCACTGGCAGGACACCCAGTTTCTGGGGGTGCGTCAGGACGCCAGCCTGCCGCTGGTGCTGATCAATCGCGACGCGATCGCGGTGCTGCGCGCCCTGATCTAGGCGCCTGAGCGCGCTATGGCACGATCGCCCCAAGACCGAAGGCCCCGAGCGCAACCCGTGAGCGATTCCTCCCGCTACGAGCCCGCCGCGATCGAGGCTCGCTGGCAGCGGCACTGGCAGGACCTCAATCTCGACGCCACTCCAGAGCCGGCCGAAGGCCAAACCCCCTTCTACGCCCTTTCGATGTTCCCCTACCCCTCGGGGAACCTGCACATGGGGCACGTGCGCAACTACGTGATCACCGATGTGATCGCCCGCATGCGGCGCCTGCGCGGCCACGCGGTTCTGCATCCGATGGGTTGGGATGGCTTCGGGCTGCCGGCCGAGAACGCGGCCATCGAGCGGGGCAGCGATCCGGCGGAATGGACCGACCGCAACATCGGCCAGATGCGCACCCAGCTGCAGCGCCTCGGGCTTTCGATCGACTGGGGGCGCGAGTTCGCCACCTGCCATGCCGACTACTACCGCTGGACCCAGTGGCTTTTTCTGCAGTTTCTCGACGCGGGTCTCGCCTACCAGAACGAGGCGCTGGTGAACTGGGATCCGGTGGATCAGACCGTTCTGGCCAACGAGCAGGTGGATGGCGAGGGCCGCTCCTGGCGCTCCGGGGCCTTGGTGGAGAAGCGTCGCCTACGGCAGTGGTTTCTGCGCATCACCGCCTACGCCGCTGAACTGCTCGACGACCTGCCGAAGCTCACGGGCTGGCCGGAGCGGGTGCGCACCATGCAGGCCAACTGGATCGGCCGCTCCCAGGGGGCTGAGCTGCATTTTCCGCTGCTCGACGCCGCTGGCGATCCCAGCGGTGAGAGCCTCACGGTGTTCACCACCCGTCCGGAGACAATCCACGGCGCCAGCTACGTGGTGCTGGCCCCGGAGCATCCGCGGGTCCCCTCCCTCACCTCTGGCGAGAATCGTGAGTCCGTGCAGGCGTTCACGGATCTGGTGGGCCGCCAGAGCGAGCAGGAGCGCACCGCGGAGGACCGCCCCAAGCGGGGGGTGCCGATCGGCGCCCGGGTGCGCAACCCCGCCACCGGGGAGGCGATCCCCCTCTGGATCGCCGACTACGTGCTCGCCGACTACGGCACCGGCGTGGTGATGGGGGTGCCCGCCCATGACGCGCGCGACTTCCAGTTCGCCCGCCAGTACGAGCTGCCCGTGCGCCAGGTGATCATCCCCGAGGGCAGCGATGAGCACGCCTTCGAGGGGGGGCCCTGGCTGGAGAGCGGCGTGATGATCCACTCCGGCCCCTACGACGCTCTCCCCTCGGGGGAGGCGAAGCAGCGGATCGTCGCCGACGCGGAGGCGGCGGGCTGGGGTCGGGCCCGGGTGCAGTACCGCCTGCGCGACTGGTTGATCTCCCGCCAGCGCTACTGGGGCTGTCCGATCCCGGTGATCCACTGCGAAACCTGCGGGGTGGTGCCCGTGCCGGAGGACCAGCTGCCGGTGCAGCTGCCCACCGGCCTGCGGCTGGAGGGGCGCGGCGGCTCCCCCCTGGCCGGGCTGGAGGCGTGGGTGTCGGTGCCCTGCCCGTGCTGCGGCGCCCCGGCGCGACGGGAGACGGACACCATGGACACCTTCATGTGCTCCAGTTGGTACTTCCTGCGCTACACCGACGCCCGCAACGCTGGGCGTCCGTTTGCCCGGGACGCGGTGGATCGCTGGTTGCCGGTCGATCAGTACGTGGGTGGCATCGAGCACGCGATCCTGCACCTCCTCTATTCCCGCTTCTTCACCCGCGTGCTGGGTGACCGGGGCCTGCTGGGTTTTGACGAGCCCTTCGCCCGCCTGCTCACCCAGGGGATGGTGCAGGGGATCACGTACCGCAACCCCCACACCGGGCGCTACATCCCACCCGCCGCCGTGGCGGATCCCACCGATCCCCGCGATCCGGTGGATGGTCAGCGGTTGGAGGTGAGCTTCGACAAGATGTCGAAATCGAAGCACAATGGCGTCGATCCCACGGCGGTGATCGAGCGCTACGGCGCGGATACGGCCCGCATGTTCATCCTGTTCAAGGCCCCTCCGGAAAAGGATCTGGAGTGGGACGAAGCGGACGTGGAGGGTCAGTTCCGCTTCCTGCAGCGGATCTGGCGTCTGGTGGAGGCCGCCCTGGGGCGGGGTCTGAGCCTGGCGGATTCCAGCAACGCCGTCGCCGATCCCCTGCCCTCCGATCTCAGCGGGGTGGAGCGGGAGCTGCGCCGTGCCGTGCACACCGCCATCCAGGAGGTGAGCTCCGACCTGCTGGACACCCTGCAGTTCAACACGGCGGTCTCCGAGTTGATGAAGCTCGCCAATGCCATGGGCAGCCACCTCGACGCCGTGGGCGACCCGGTGGCACGGGAGGCGCTGCGCACCCTGCTGGTACTGCTGGCCCCCTTTGCCCCCCACCTGGCCGAGGAGCTGTGGCACCGGCTCAATGGGGCGGAGAGTGTGCACCGCCAGCGCTGGCCGGAGCTGGATGAGGCCGCCCTGCGCCGCGACACCATCCCTTTGGTGATCCAGGTGAAGGGCAAGGTGCGGGGAAGTCTGGAGGTGCCTGCCGATTGCGACGCCGCCACCCTGGAGCAACTGGCCCTGGGGAGCGAGATCGCCGAGCGCTGGCTGGAGGGCCGTCCGCCCCGGCGGGTGATCGTGGTCCCCGGCAAGCTGGTGAACCTGGTTCCCTAGGTCCGCCGCACCCGCAGGCTGGCGGGTTCCCCCCAGGATCCGCTGGCGGCATAGCCCCGGGGGTTGGCGCAGAGGTGGCGCAGACTCCAGAAGATCGGCTCAGGGCTGGGCAGGGCCAGGGCCTCCTGCAGATCCGCCAGGCTCCGCTCCCGTCCGTCGGCCAGCTCCGCCTCCAGGCGCCCCTGCAGATCGAGCACCACGGCGGCGGCCTTCTTGCCCGCCTCCACCCCGGGCTGGTCATAGGCGTTGATGTCCACGAGTTCGGCGTAGAAGCCAACCGCACGTTCGAACAGGGCGATCAGGCCCCCGAGGCTGCGGGCATCGAAACGCCTCACGGTGATCGTCAGGCTCTGGCGGCCTCCCTCACTCAGGGCGGAACGGGTGCCCTGCAGAAAGCCCTCCAGGAAGTCGGCGGGCTGCTCGCCGTTCAGGGATGGCACGTCGTCAGGGTCATCGAGCGCCTCGAGGAAGGTGACGAAGAAGTTGTCGATGCCATCCCGCAGCTGCTGGACATAGGCGTGCTGATCGGTGGAGCCCTTGTTGCCGTAGACCGCGAGCCCCTGATGGACCACCCGACCCTGGCGATCCAGACGCTTGCCCAGGCTCTCCATCACCAGTTGCTGCAGGTAGCGGCTGAACACCTCCAGCCGGTCCCGGTAGGGCAGCACCACCATGTCCCTCCGGCCCCTGCCGTCTCCGGCGACAAACCAGGCGGCCGCCAGCAACGCCGCGGGGTTGCCCAGCAGGTCCGTCGCGCGGGTGGCCCGATCCATGGCGGCGGCGCCGTCCAGAAAGGCCCGCAGATCAGCGCCGATCAGGGCGGCGGGCAGCAAACCCACGGCGCTGGTGATCGACGTGCGGCCCCCCACCCAGTCGAACATGTCGAAACGGCGCAACCAGCCCTCGGCTTCCGCCCGCTGGTCCAGCTGGCTGCCGAGCATGGTCACCGCCACGGCCTGGCGGCTCCACTGGCCGCCGGCCGCTTCGAGCCGCGCACGGGCCTGCTCCATCCCCAGGCGCGGCTCGGGGGTCCCGCCGGATTTGCTCACCACGATGACCAGGGTGGTGCGCAGCCGCGGGCCGAGGGCGGCAAGGGTGCGGCTGATGCCCTGGGGGTCGACGTTGTCGAGGAAGTGGAAGGGCAGACCAAGCCCCTCCCGCTGCAGCGCGCGGATCATCAGCAACGGCCCCAGGCCCGATCCACCGATGCCGATCCAGAGCACGTCGCTGAAGGGGCCTTCCACCGCTCCGAGCGAGCCGCGGGTCACCTCCTGGCCGAACGACTCAATGCGCTCGATCTCGGAGGCGATGTGGGCGCGGGCCTGGGGGTCGGGGGCCAGCTCCGGCGCCCTCAGCCAGTAGTGACCCACCATGCGCTGTTCATCAGGGTTGGCGATGGCGCCAGCCTCCAGGGCGCCCATCGCCGGGAAGGCCTGGGCGAAGCGCGGTTCGAGCGCCTCCAGATCCTCACGGCCGATGGCCATGCGACTCACGTCCAGCCAGAAACCCATC
>JBIIND010000191.1:0-4328 GCA_044337665.1 Cyanobium sp. | reverse complement strand
CTTTTCCATGCGCATGCCGCTGGTCGATGGCCACGGCAACTTCGGCTCGGTGGACAACGACCCGCCGGCCGCGATGCGCTACACGGAATCGCGCCTGCAGGCCCTGACCAGCGACGCCCTGCTGGAGGACATCGAGGCGGAGACCGTCGACTTCGTCGACAACTTCGACGGCTCCCAGCAGGAGCCCACGGTGATGCCGGCCCGCATCCCCCAGCTGCTGCTCAACGGCTCCACCGGCATCGCCGTCGGGATGGCCACCAACATCCCGCCCCACAACCTCACCGAACTGATCGATGGCCTGCTGGCGCTGATCGCCAACCCCGATCTCGAAGACCGGGCCCTGCTGGCGATCATCCCCGGACCCGACTTCCCCACCGGCGGTCAGATCCTCGGCCGCCGGGGCATCCGCGAAACTTACACCACCGGCCGGGGGTCGGTGACGATGCGCGGGGTCGCCCGCATCGAAACGATCGAGGCCAAGGGCCGCCCGGACCGGGACGCGGTGATCATCACCGAACTCCCCTACCAGACCAACAAGGCGGCGCTGATCGAGCGCATCGCCGAGATGGTCAACGACAAGAAGCTGGAGGGCATCGCCGACATCCGCGATGAGAGCGATCGCGATGGCATGCGCATCGTCATCGAACTGCGCCGCGACGCCTACCCCCAGGTGGTGCTCAACAACCTCTTCAAGCTCACCCCCCTGCAGAGCAACTTCAACGCCTACATGCTCGCGCTGGTGGGGGGCGAGCCGGTGCTGCTCACCCTGCGCAAGATGCTGGAGGTGTTTCTCGACTTCCGCATCGAGACGATCGAGCGCCGCACCCGCTACCTGCTGCGCAAGGCGGAGGAGCGCGATCACATCCTGCTGGGTCTGCTGATCGCCCTCGACAACCTCGATGCGATCATCGCCCTGATCCGCGCGGCGGCCGACACGGCCACGGCGCGGGAGCAGCTGATGGCCCGCTTCGGTCTCAGCGACGCCCAGGCCGATGCGATCCTGCAGATGCAGCTGCGGCGGCTCACGGCCCTGGAGGCCGACAAGATCCGCCTCGAGCACGAGGATCTGCTCGCCAAAATCACCGACTACAAGGACATCCTCGCCCGGCGGGAACGGGTGTTCGGCCTGATCAGCGAGGAGCTGCAGGCGATCCGCACCAAGTACAACTCTCCGCGCCGCACCGAGATCCTCGATCTGGAGGGTGGACTCGAGGACATCGACCTGATCGCCAACGAGCGCTCCGTCGTGTTGCTCACGGAGAACGGCTACCTCAAGCGGATGCCGGTGAGCGAATTCGAGGCCACCAGCCGCGGCACCCGGGGCAAGGCCGGCACCCGCTCCCAGGGGGAGGAGGCGGTCAAGCTGTTCATCAGCTGCAATGACCACGACGCCCTGCTGCTGTTCAGCGACCGCGGCGTCGTCTATTCCCTTCCGGCCTACCGGGTGCCGATGTGCAGCCGCACGGCGCGGGGCACGCCGATCGTGCAGCTGCTGCCGATCCCGCGGGAGGAGCTGATCACCTCCCTGCTGGCGGTGAGCGCCTTCGAGGACGACCTGATGCTGGTGATGCTCACCAGCGGCGGCTATGTGAAGCGCACCCGGCTCTCGGCCTTCGCCAACATCCGCGCCAACGGCCTGATCGCCATCTCCCTGGAGGATGGGGACGCCCTGCGCTGGGTGCGGCTGGCCCTCTCCGGCGACAGCGTGCTGATCGGCTCGCTCAAGGGCATGACGATCCACTTCCGTCTCAGCGATGAGGAGCTGCGGCCCCTGGGCCGCTCCGCCCGGGGCGTGCGGGCCATGACCCTGCGCGAGGGGGACGCGCTGGTGAGCATGGACGTGCTGCCGGCCGAACTGGCCGATCGGGTGGCCAGCGCCCCGGTGGAGGAGGAGGGCGACGGGGGCGAGGACGTGGCCCCCAGCGACGGACCGTGGGTGCTGGTGGCCAGCGCCAGCGGCCTGGGCAAGCGCGTGCCGGTGCAGCAGTTCCGGCTTCAGAAACGGGCCGGGATGGGCCTGCGGGCGATCCGCTTCCGCCGCGAGGGCGACAGCTTGGTGGGCCTCAAGGTGCTCGGCCCCGCCGAAGAGCTGCTGCTGGTGAGCGAGCGGGGTGTGATCGTGCGCATGCGGGCCGACGCCATCCCGCAGCAATCGCGGGCCGCCACCGGCGTGCGGCTGCAGCGGCTGGATGCGGGGGATCGGCTCACGGAGGTGGTGCTGGTGCCTCCGGCGGCGACGGAAGCGGAAGGGGAGAGCGCGGCACCGCTGCCGGATTCGGAGCCCCTTGGCGGAAAAGAGGAAGAAGAGCTGGAAACAGACCGCTAACGCCCCAGGATCCGCTGAGCGCAAGCCAACAAAACAATTGTTGCCGCCCTGGTCCAGTTACTCAGCGGCGCGGCTATCTTCCCCCACTGTTGCATCCCCATCCCCCGCTAAGAATTGTGGCCTCGGTCGACCTCTTTCCACCGACTTCATAGCCTGAGGGGAGCCGCACAGGTCCCATGGCCAAACAAGCTCTCTGCATTGGCATCAACGACTATCCCGGCACACAGAATGATCTGCGGGGCTGCGTGAACGACGCCAATGATTGGGCGGCAACCCTCTCCGCCCGAGGTTTCACCGTAAGCAAGCTGCTCGACAGCCAGGCCACCAAGGCCGCCATGATGGCCGCCTTTGAGAAAATCATCAGTGGCGCCAAGGCTGGCGATACCGTCGCCATCACCTTCTCCGGTCACGGCACCCTGGCCCCTGACACCAGCGGGGATGAGATTGATGGCTACGACGAAGCCCTCTGTCCCTACGACATCCATCAGGGCAGGGTGATCGTCGATGATGAGATCCGCCAGCTTTTCAACAAGCGCCCCAGCGGGGTGAAGCTGATTCTCATCTCCGACAGCTGTCATTCCGGCACCGTCACCCGCAACGCCCCCTCCGATCCCGACGCCTCCGGCGCCCCCCGTGTCCGCTTCCTGCCGCTCGCCAGCTGGCTGCCGGAGGATCAGCTGCCCAAGGGGTCCAACGGCAAGCCCCTCGCCTCCCTGCCGGTGAGCAGAGCCTTCTCCCCCTGGAGCAAGGTGGTGAGCAGCGCCGGCGATCTGCTGATGGCCGGCTGTGAAGAGGGGCCCGACCACTACAGCTACGACGCCAACTTCAGCAACCGTCCCAACGGGGCCTTCACCTACTACGCCCTGCGCTCCCTCAAATCCCTCTCCCCACAGGCCACCTACCGCGATTGGCACACCGCCATCCGCCGCTCCCTCCCCTCCACCAACTATCCCCAGAAACCCCAAGTGGTGGGCACCCGAGCCACCCTGTCCTCCCCGATCCTCGCCTGAGGCGCCCCCGTGGCCGAGCCTTCCGCGGACAGCTGTGCCCTGCAGGTCTCCTGCCATGCCATGGACCTGCGCTACGTCAGCCAGCCGCTGATGGTGGGGCATTACGAGAATGACCCCATCGCCAGTGCCGAAGCGCTGATCGACCAGGAGCTGGTGGCCGGGGAACTCAGCATCCGCAACCGGCTCGGCCTTTACGCCGGTCCGCGGGGATCCGCCACGGTGGTGCTGATGGCCCGCAGCGGCACCGAGCTCCATCAGGGCCGCTGTCGCGGTGCCCTGGCGATCGGCCTGGGCCGATTGGGGGAGCTTTCCACCGTGGCCCTCACGGAGGCCGTGCGGGTGGGCACCCTGCGTTATCTGCTGCAGATCCTCGATCGGGCGGAAGGCGCCAGACAGGAGGCCACCAAGGTGGGCCTGGCCTCCCTGTTGATCGGCCACAACTCCGCCAACGACATCCACGTCGAAGACTCGGTGGCCGCCCTGGTGGAGGGGGTGATGGCCGCCAACGACCAGTTCGCCAGGGCCTTCCCCCGGGGCCCCCGGCAGGTGGATCGGCTGCAGTTGGTGGAGATCTATCTCGATACCGCCATCACCGCCGCCCGCTCCCTGAAGGCGCTGGAGCAGAAGCACGGGCCGAGGCTCTCCATCACCCGCGAGCTGCAGTTCGGCAAGGGTTGGCGACATCGGCTCGATACGGCGCAAGCCAGCGGCTATTGGCCCCGCCTGATCGTCACCAACGCCGAAACCAGTCCAGCCCCCCCACCCGTTCCGGAGGGTGAGGGGAAGCGCCCGGGGGTGGTCCTGGCGAATCGGCTGAGCTTTTCCTTCCTGGGGGAACGGGCCCGGGCGGAGACCCTTCAGCAGCAACGCCAGTCCGGATTGGTGGAAAAGCTGGTGGAGGCCTCCATCCAGACCACCACCAGCAACGAAGACCTCTCGCGCACCCTCTTTCAACTGCTCGTGCCCTCCGCGTTCAAGGAACTGGCGCGGGG
>JBIIND010000234.1:0-3676 GCA_044337665.1 Cyanobium sp. | reverse complement strand
CCGCTCCGAGGCGGGCTTTCCAGCCGCTGATCACCAGGGCCGAACCCACCGCCATCAGGGCCATGGCCGCCACCAGCAGCACGGGCGCCAGCGGCAGCCCCTTGGCGGCAATGGCGCCGGCCACGCCGGCAAAGCCCGTGAGCTTGCCGATCACGGCATGGAGGAACACCAGGCACAGCAACACCCGGGCGATGCGGTTGAGCAACGAGGGCTGGTGGCTCTGCTGGTTCATGGGGGGGAAGGGTCTGCTGCGGGCATTGTGGAGCCGCTGGCCCACCGGCGTAAGGCCAGGCCTGCCGGCCAGCCAGAAGCCGTGAAGGCCCTGACAGCCACGTCGCCGAGCGGCTGCTCCTTGGACCGCCATCAGAAGCGAAACGTCACGCCCGTGCCGATGTGGTGCTGCCAGCCGCTTCCCCAGCCCTCGCCGCTCCGGCTGCTGTAGATCGGCTTCCAGTGCGCAAACAGCACGGTGCGGCGGCTGAGAGGCAGCTCCAGTTCCACCTCCCCGCCCCAGTCGGTGCGGCTGGGAAGTGCGGCGTAGCGGCCGGGGCTGTAGAAGCGCGGCCCGCCGGAGATCGTCACATTCAGTTGGTCGATGTTGAAGCCGAAGCCCAGCCAGGGGTCGGTGTAGTTGCCGAGGTAGGTGCCATCCGACTCCCAGCCCGTGCGGTTTTCCACAGATACAAACACACCGTCGGCGATCGTCTCCAGGCCATCCCCCAGGGCGAAATTCACATCGCCATCGCCGAAGGCGTAGGCCACCCCGAAGCCCAGCTCATTCTTCAGGCCCTGAAGGTCTTCCCCCTGGTTGCGGGTGACGTAATAGGGCAACCATTCGGCAAAGAAAGAGAGGCGTTGATTCGGGTCGTAGCGCACCTGCAGTTGCCCCTTGAGGTCGCTGCGGCGAAAGGGAGCGCCGCCATGGCCGTGCTCGTGGCTGTGGCCGTGCTCTTCGGCGTGGTGGTCGTCCGACTCCTCCAGGTGAACCCGCCCGTAAAAGTGCTCCGCTTCTCCCCACACCAGGGCGGGTCCCACCATCGCCTCGATCGCGAGGCTGCCCTGGTTGGGCAGGCCCCACTCCATCACCACACCCACCAGGGCGTCGATGGCGTAGTGGCGGGGCTGGCCCTCCAGGTTGTTCTCCAGGCCGGCGTGACCCTCCAGGGTGAGCACGGGCGCGATCTGGAACACGCCCGGGGCCAGCTCCTCCCCACCGGCCGCTCCGTGGGCGCGCAGCGGTGCCGGAGAGGCCAGGGCGATCACCAAGCCGATGGGAACCAGGGCGATCCCTGGGAGCCGGGTTGGCAGAAAGCCGAAGGATCGGGGAGCGGAACAGGAGGGTGCGGCCATGGTGGAAATCAGCGGATCGAAGCCCAGCGACGGGCGAGGCCCTCGGCGGCAGCACCGTCGCAACGGCCGCCCTGGCCGCTGACGAAGGTGCACACGTTGCCCGTGGCGGTCTGGACGGTGGAGCGGCCCGGGGCGAGGCCATCGGCGACCAGCGCCGTGGGATTCACCGGCACGCCGCTGGCGCGGCTGATGCGCCGCAGGGTCTTGGAAACCGGCAGCGACTCAGCGAACAACTGGCGGGTGCCCGATTGCCGCACCGCCGTGGTGATCGCAGCGAGGCTGGCGGGGCGCAACATGCCCGCGGTGGTGAAGGAATCCAGCAGCGGCAGCTCCCGCACGCCGAAACGGCGGGCCAGGCTGGAGAAGGCCCGGTGTTCCGTCACAAGCACCCGGCTGCGGGGTGGAACGGTGCCGATCTGGCCCTCGATCCAACGGCTGAGATCCGCCAGCACCGCAGTCGCAGCCCGGCTGCGTCGCCTCACCGCGGCGGCCGCGTCGGCGGGAAGAAGCGCTGCCAGCCGGTTTTCCACCACCCGCACCATGGCGGCCGCCTGGGCGGGATCGTGCCAGACGTGGGGATCGCGGCCGGGGCTGGAGGGCACCGCCTGCTCCGCCACCGCCACCCGCGGCGCACCGCCGCTGAGGCGCACCAGGGCAGGGGTGAGGCCGTAGCCGTTGAGCAGCACCAGGCGGGCTTCGGCGATGGCCTGGCGGTCGCCAGGCCGCAGCACCGCTTGATGGGGATCGCGGCCGGCCGGGATCAGGCACACCACCCGGGCCTGATCGGCCGCGAGGGTGCGGCTGAGGTCGCAGAGAACCCCATCGACGGCCACCACCAAGGGCGGCGAGGAGGCAGGGACGGGACTGGCCGAGGCCGGCCCGGCTGCCCCCAGCAGCAAGAAGAGCAAGGCCAGCGGCGCCACCATCCAGCCGAAACGAACAGCTCAAGGATGATAACGGTTCTCATTCGCAGCGCGCCCTAGGGTGGCGGCGCCCCTGGGTCTGCCCCTTTGGATCCGCCCCTGCTGCAGGTCCGCGACCTCGCCTTCACCTACGCCACCGCCCCCGTGCTGGTCGACCTCGATCTGGAGGTGATGCCTGGCACGTGCAGTGTCATCCGCGGCGACAACGGCACGGGCAAATCCACCCTGCTGCACCTGTTGCAGGGGCGTCTGCAACCCAGCCGTGGCTGGGTGAGGTTGGAGGGCCGTCCCCTCAGGGGACGCAGGCGCCGTGTGGCCCTGGTGCCCCAGGTCCCTTCCCTGAACTGGCGCTATCCGATCCGCCTGGCGGCGATGGTGGCCATGGCCGCCAAGGGTGATCCGCGCACCAGCCTGCCGGCCCTGCGCCAGGTCGGACTGGAGGCCCTGGGGGAACGGCTGATCGGCAGCCTTTCCTCCGGCCAACGCCAGCGGGCCCTGATCGCCAGGGCCCTGGCCCAGCGCGCCGCGGTGCTGCTGCTCGATGAACCGTTTGCCTTTCTCGATGGCGCCAGCCGCCTGCAGCTCGGTGGCTTGCTCCGGTTGCTGGTGGACCAGGGAACGGCGGTCGTGCTGAGCGCCCACGGGGAGTTGCCCCCCACGCTCCCCCGCAGGCACACCTATCTGCTGCAGAACGGCAACCTGCACCACCAGCCCGCCCAACCTTCCCTGACGCCGTGGCAGCCCTGGACGAGCCCTTCTGGTTGATCCCCCTCCTGCTGGCAGGGCTCTGCGGGCTGATCTGCCCGCTGTTGGGCACGCTGCTGGTGCTGCAGCGTCGCGTCGTGGCCACCAACCTGATGGCGTACGCCGTGCTGCCCGGGGTGGTGATCGGCCAGGCCCTCCGCCTGCCGCCGCTGCTGGCGGGCTCGGCCAGCGCCCTCGGGGCCGTGCTGCTGGTGGAAGCACTGATCGCCGCCCGCCGCGACGATGGCGGTGCGGCGGAAGCGGTGCTCAACGCCGTGCTCGCGGCCACGCTCGGGCTCGGGGTGCTGTTGGTGCAGGCCCTTGGGCTGCCGGTGGACCTGGAGGCCCTGCTGTTCGGGGACCTGCTGGTGGCGGGCCCGGAGGACCTGCTGCGCCTGGGGCTGGTGCTGGCGTTGGTGCTGCTGGTGATTCGCTGGGGCTTGCCGCAGTGGCAGTGGCTCGGGCTTGATCCCGAGGGGGCGGAGCAATTGGAGCTGCCGGTGCACCGCCTGCGGCTGGGGATGGCGGCCCTCACGGCCCTGGTGGTGGTGTGCGCCACCGCGGCGGTGGGCCTGGCGCTGGTGATGGGCCTGATCTGTGCCCCAAGCCTGGCGGCCCTGGCGGGCGCCGCGAGCCTGGCTCAGGCCCTGCGCCGGGCT
>JBIIND010000170.1:0-4634 GCA_044337665.1 Cyanobium sp. | reverse complement strand
TGTCAGAGGGCTGGATGGCGGTGAACACGCCGGCGAACTCACCGGTTTCGGCATCGACCCGGGTGATCGAGAAATTCATCGTGCCGGTGCCATCCACGTAGCGCTTGATGTTCTCCCGCAGGATCTCCTGGTTGCCCGAGCCGAGGGCCACCAGACCCTGGGCGTACTCCACGCCGGTGGTCAGACCCCGGCCCTTGGGATCGAGGAAGTTGGAGGTGCGGTAGCTCGGAACGCGGTAGCTGCCGCTCAGGTCGGTGCTGGTGGTGAGCGCAGAGCCGCTGCCCTCAGCCAGGAGTTCCTTGCTGGAGAAGGCGAACGGCACTTCCTCCCCACCGGGGAGCAGCACGGTGACGATCTGGAAGTCGATGCCGCCGAGCTCCTGGAACGTGAGCTTGTCGCCGCTCACCTCCAGGTCGCCATACACCTGATCCAGACTGGAGGTGGCGCGGGTGAGGATCTTGCCGGCCACGAACTGGGCTTCCTGGCGCTTGTTGGCGGGCTCACCCTTCACGAACACCTCGGCGGGGTGCAGGCAGATCTCACGCAGCTGGTAGCGGCTGCCGGGATCGAGGGGGATGGAGCCGCGGGCGCTTTCGGGAAGGGTGGGACATTCGTTGGCCAGGCCGGTGTTGTGAATGTCCTCGTAGGTGAGGGTGGAACGGTCGACAGCCTTGGCCCCGCCGCTGCATGCGGTCACCAGGGTGAGACACAGCGCCAGCATCAGGGCCAGCAGGGGACGGAAACGCATGGGGAGAAGCGGCAGAGACAGGGAGAGAACTGGGCTGGGGCCGATCCTACCGGTGTCGCTCGCCTGCCCCTGGTAGCTTGCGGGGGCTCTCAACAACCTGTATGAGAGAGCGATGATCGCGCCAACAGCCCCCTCCTCCCCAACCCCGGATCCGCCCGGTGGCCTCCCCCCCGACCCGCGGGCCGAGGCGGCGCTGGCCACCCTGCAGGCCCTGGCCCTGGAGCTGAAGGATCAGCCCGACGCCCTGCTGGCCCTGCTGCGGCGCCTGGAACACCTGCACCGGCAGATCCAGGACGGTCCGTTCCGCGCCAGCCTGCCCGAGGACCGCAACCAGCTGTTCACCCTGCTGGGGGAGATGGAGCGCAGCGGGGGCTGGCCTTACATCCCGCGCCTCCAGCTGCGCACTTTCCTCGATCTGCTGCAGCGGGAGGGGGAAGACTCCGGTTCCCTCGCCGCCTGAGACGGCCCGTCAGTCCTCGTCGAAGGGCTCCTGATCCACAAGATGCAGGTAGGGCCGGGCCAGGTCGGGGCGGTGGATGGCCAGAGCCCGCAACAGGTGCCAGTCCTGCAGACCGGCGAACGGGGTGGGGTAGTCGTCGTCCTCCAGGCGACGGGCCAGGGCGGCGACGGACTCCTCGTCGAAACCGGCAAGCCGCTCCGGCGAGATCGCTTCAGGGGAATCGGCCGAAAAATCGGACACGGGGGCGAAAGGTGCGGGGGGACGACAGCGATAATGGCGTGCGACGGGGAATTAGCTCAGCTGGTAGAGCGCTGCGATCGCACCGCAGAGGTCAGGGGTTCGAGTCCCCTATTCTCCATTTTCGGCCCGTCCGGGGGGGCAGCAGACGGCGATGAAGTAAAAGAGGGGCAAGAGCAGGTGGCCATCGATGTCCCAATCCAAGCGCGAACAGGTGGTCAGCCACCTGCGCTATATCCGCCAGGAACTGCGGGAAATGCATCAGGGGGTCATGGAAGACGGCCTGCTTCCCGAGGCTGGTGAGGTGCGGGGCGTGATGGCCCAGATGGAGGCGCTGCTCGAGCTGCTCGAGGGCAAAGGAGCGCGGAAGAAGGACGGTGATCTCTAGGCCGGAATGGCTGTCTCCCCGGCGTCAACCCCCGGGGAGGACGCTCCGGCCAGCGGCCGCCCAACCTTGCCTGATCCGGTGATCAAAGGTTTGCTTGGCCCGTTCCCATCACCCCGCCCGGGCCTCCCAGGAGCCGGGCTTTTTTATTGGCATCCCCTATCGGTGGGGGCAAAATGCATCCAAGACGCCAGAGATGGTGTAGACAGGAGGTGGCAGGGCTCCGGCCGGGTGATGGGGATCACCGCCACGGGCCGGCTCCACAGCCGGCCCCTCCTGCCCCCCCCTTGATCGGAACGCGTGACTTCGCGAGGCAGCTCCGCCAGCCGCTACCATCAGACCCGCTTCCAGCTGCGCGTCGCCCAGGCCGGTGACGGGCTGGCCACCTGGGCCACCAACCCCTGGCGCCGCGCTTCCCTGCTGTTGATCGTGCTCCTGGCGAGCTTTGCCATCGGCAACGGCCTGGGCGCGGTCACCGGTGCGCTTTCCAGCATTGATCAACTCTCCGCGCTGGCCTGCGTTCTGCTGATCGAAACGGCGGCGCGGCTGCGGGGGCGCCTGCGCCGCCGCCCCGAGCGGATCTGGCTGCAGCTCGTGGACATGGGGCGGATGGGGCTCCTCTACGGCCTGCTGCTCGACGGCTTCAAGCTGCTCTGACTTCAGGGCCACGGAGCTCCGGGTCGGCCGCGTCCACGGCGGCCAGGAGGTAAAGCAGAGCCATGCGTACCGGGATGCCGTTGCGCACCTGTTCCTCCACCAGGCTGCGGTCGGGATCATCGAGCAGATCCCCCGCCAGCTCCACCCCCCGGTTCACCGGTCCGGGATGGAGGATCGGCACCGGGCGACCGCAGAGCGCCAGGCGCCCGTGGCTCAGGCCGTATTGGCGGTGATAGGCGTCGAGGCTGGTGAGCAACTGCTGCTGCATGCGCTCCTTCTGCAGTCGGAGGGTCATCACCGCATCCGCCCCGGGCAGCGCCTCCTCCAGACGGCGGCAGAGCCGCACCGGCCCGCGAACGGCCACCGGATCCACCAGCTGGCCGGGGGGAGGGGCATCGACGAAATGGGCGAAGGCTTCCGGCACCAGGGTTGCGGGGCCGCAGAGCACCACCTCGGCGCCGCAGGCGGTGAGGGCCCAGAGGTTGGAGCGGGCCACCCGCGAGTGGAGCACGTCGCCGACGATCACGATGCGGCGCCCCGCCAGGCTGGCCGGGGTGGGGTTGGCGGGCTCGAAGTGGCGGGCGAGGGTGAACAGATCGAGCAGGCCCTGGCTGGGATGGCTGTGCAGGCCATCGCCGGCGTTGAGCACCGCCACCCGCCGGCCGGCCCGCTCCAGGTCGCGCGCCAGGCTGCGGGGCACGCCGGCGCAGCGATGGCGCACCACCAGCACGTTGGCCCCCATCGCCACGTAGGTGAGGGCCGTATCGAGCAGGCTCTCCCCCTTGCTGAGGGAACTGGAGGACGGAGAAAAGCTCTGCACGTCGGCCGAGAGCCGGCGGGCGGCCAGTTCGAAGCTGCTGCGGGTGCGGGTGCTCGGCTCGAAGAACAGGCTGGTCATCAACCGCCCCTGCAGGGCGGGCAGCTTGCGGGCTCCGGCCACCGGCAGGGCCCGGAAACGCTGGGCCAGCTCCAGAACGGTGGCGAAATCAGCGACCGAGAAGGACGCCAGATCCAGCACATGCCGATGGGACCAGCCGCTCAACGCTCCCGATGCGCCTTCAGACCCCAACCGTAGGGGTCAGCAGGGAAGCCAGCCAGTCGGCCGGGGGCGGACGATCGCCACGGCCCCGGCGGCTGACGCTGCGACTGCCACGCAGCATCCAGCGCCAGGGCAGGTCCTGCCCCAGGGAGATGCCGATGCGGGCGCCGCAGAGCAGCGGCTCCTCGCCGGCGGCGCGGCGCTGGGCCAGGGCCGCCACCACCGCGGGCGGCGGCGGGGCCAGCCAGAGGCCGGAAGCCGGCGTGGCCGGCAGGCCGTCGTAGCCGCGATCGATGGCGAAATGGCGGGCCAGCAAGCCTGGACCGGCGGCGATCCGCTGCGGCCCCCCCGGCACGGCCGCGGCCCGCAACAGCACCCCATTGGCCCAGTCCGCCCGGTCGGTGACCACGTTCACGCAGTGGTGGATGCCATAGCTCACATACACGTAAAAGCGGCCCGGCTCCCCGAAGAGGGTTTCGTTGCTGGGGGAGCGGCGACGGTGGCCGTGACAGGCGGGCTCTGCCTGGGAGTAGGCCTCCGTTTCCACGATCACGCCCCATTGCAGCGCACCGCTGGGCTGGCGCTTGACAAGGCGACAACCGATCAGGGCGGGGGCCACCTCTTCCGCCGGTCGGCGAAAGAACGACGGGGCCAGGGGCTTCAGGAGCTGGTGCACCGTGGTGGCGACAGGGGCGGTGAAAGGGGCGGCGACATGGACAGGGATAGGGGCTGCGCCTGATAGCATGTTTCTTCAAGTTAGCAAGCAGCCATGGACATTGTTTACGACCGCTGCGAGGAGGAGTGGGAGCGCTGTCTGCACGACGAGGAAAAGCAGAGAATGGCGGCGACATGGATGCAGGAAGGCACCCTCGATCGATGGCGTCATCACCGGATGCTGGATCCCATCAAGCCCTTGATCAGCGCGCAGACAAGCTGGCTCACCCTCGGGGATGGGCGCTATGGAACCGATGCGCACTTCATCCTTGCCAATGGCGGCAAGGCCCACGCCACCGACCTGTCTGACAAGCTTCTGAAAATCGGCAGCGAGGCCGGCTTCATTGGCTCCTACGGGGCTGAAAATGCAGAACAGCTGAGCTTTGCCGACGAC
>JBIIND010000169.1:0-4647 GCA_044337665.1 Cyanobium sp. | reverse complement strand
CCGGGGTGTCGGCCAGCAGGGTGCGACCGGCCAGCAGCTCGGCCGCCAGTTCGGCGGCGGCGGGCTGGCCACCGGCGTAGGTGAGGCGGGCGGGGATGACCGGCATCAGCCCAGCCCCGTCAGCCGACTGATGGCCGTGGTGGCCGCCTCGCTGATGTGGCCCAGGCCCGCGGGCAGCAAGCCCAGGCCCAGCACCGCCAGCGCGAGGGCGGTGGCGGGGATCGTCTCCCGGGGCGCAACGGCGATCGGCTGCACATCCAGGCGGGCGTCGCTCTGCGGATCGCTGGGCGGGGTGATCGCCAGCCGGCCGAAGAAGGCCCGGTTGACCAGCAGCAGGAAGTACACGGCCGTCAGGCCCGAACCCACCATGCACAGCAGGGTGGCCAGGGGATAGGCGGAGATCGAACCGCGGAACACCAGGAATTCGGAGATGAAGCCCGCCATCCCTGGCAGGCCGGCGCTGGCCATCACCCCCAGGATCATCAAACTGCCGGTGTAGGGCAGACCCCGCTCCGGATTCAGCAGACCGCGCAACACCTCCAGGTCGCGGGTTCCCGTCTTGCGGTACACGATCCCCACCAGCAGGAAGAGCAGGGCGGAGATCAGCCCGTGGCTCACCATCTGGAACACTCCCCCCAGCAGGCTCACCGAGGTGGCGGCGGCGGCGGCCAGCAGGATGGTGCCCATGTGGCCCACCGAGCTGTAGGCCACCATCCGCTTCATGTCCCGCTGGGCGATCGCCGCCAGGGAGCCGTAGAGCACCGACACCGCCGCCCAGCCCGCGAGCCAGGGGGCCAGGATCGGCCAGGCCTCCGGGAACAGGCCCAACCCGAAGCGCAGCAGGCCATAGGTGCCCAGCTTGAGCAGCACCCCGGCCAGCAGCACCGACACCGGCGTGGAGGCCTGGGTGTGGGCATCGGGCAGCCAGCTGTGGAACGGCACCAGCGGGATCTTGATGCCGAAGCCCACCAGCAGGGCGCCCAGCAGAACGAGCTGGCTGCCCATCGACAGCCGCTCGGAGGTGACCGGCGTGAGGCTGAAATCAACGCTGCCGGTGAGCAGGGCCAGGGCGAGGAAGGCCCCCAGGATCAGCATCCCCGAGACGGCCGTGAACAGCAGGAACTTGGTGGCGGCATAGGCGCGTTCCGCGCCGCCCCAGACGGCGATCAGCAACCAGAGGGGGATCAGCTCCAGTTCGTAGAAGATCAGGAACAGCAGCAGGTTCTGGGCCAGGAAGGCGCCGTTGACGGCCGCGCTGATCAGCAGCAGCAGGGCGAAGTAAATGCGGGGTCGCTGGCTGATGTCCCGGGTGCAGACCGCCGACACCAGGGTGAGCGCCGCGTTCATCAGCACCAGGGGCAGGGAGAGACCATCGATGCCGAGCCGGTAGTCCAGGCCCAGGCTTGGCAGCCAGGCCACCGCTTCCCCCATCTGCATGCCGCCCTCCGCCGGATCGAAGGCCGCCAGAACCACCAGGCTCCAGAGCAGCTGCAGGGCGAGCACCGAGATGGCGATCGCCCGCAGCCGGCCGGGCGGGGCGGTGGGGGGCCAGAGCAGCAGGGCCACCACGCCGAGGAAAGGGATCAGGAGCAGGGGGGTGAGCATCACGGTCGCCTCATCCCCGGAACCAGAACAGGCCGGCGAAGAGCAGCACGATCGCCGCCACCAGCGTGAGCACGTAGCTCTGCAGCTGGCCGCTCACCCCGAGCCGCAGGGTGTCGGCACTGGCCAGGGACGCCAGGCCGACCCGGTTGGCCAGCCCGCTCACCACCGTGCGGTCGAAGCCGCTGGTGAGCCGGGCCAGGCCGGCCACGAACGCCACGATCGTGACGCGGTACAGGCGGTCGGTGTAGAAGTCGGCCGCCAGCAGGTCCTGCACCGCCCGCAGCGGCGGGAACACCGACCGGGACCAGAAGCGGTCGAGGCGGATCAGGCCGCCGGCCGCGAGACCCAGCAGCGAACTGGCCACCAGCAGGACGGCGGTGGTAAGGGAGAGCTGGGCGATGGCGTACTGGGGCGTCAGCCGGTCCACCACCAGGGGGGTGAGCAGCACGATCACCGCGAGGCTCACCATCGGCAGGGCCATCAACCAGAGCACCTCGGGGGTGCGGCGCGTCTTGGGGTGGGGGGTGTCCAGGAACACCTGGCGATAGACCCGCACCAGGTTCAGCATCGTCAGGGCGTTGGTGAGCAGCACCACGCTGGCGAACAGGGGCGCCTGGGGCCTGAGGCTGTCCACCAGCTGCCCGAGGCTCCAGAAACAACCCAGCGGCAGCAGGCCGGTGAGGCCGGCGGTAGCCACCAGGTAGGCGCTGGTGGTGGCCGGCATGCGGGGGGCGAGGCCGCCCAGTTCGGTCAGGTCCTGGCAGTTGGTGGTGGCGATCACGCAGCCCACGCTCATGAACAGGAGCGCCTTGGCCAGGCCGTGGCTGAACAGGAGCAGCAGGGCGAGCAGGGGCTGCTGGAAGGCGATGGCGATGAAGACCAACCCGAGAAACGAGGTGGTGGAGTAGGAGAAGGCCCGCTTCAGGTCCACCTGGGCCAGGGCCACCAGGGCGCCGCCGATGGCGCTGATCGTGCCCACCGCCAGAAGTACATCCACCGCCACCGGCGAGAGCCGCAGCAGGGGCATCACCTTGAGCAGCACGATCGCTCCGCAGGTGACAACGGCGGAATTGCGCAGGATCGAGGCGGGGTTCGGGCCCTCCATCGCCTCATCCAGCCAGAGGTGCATCGGGAACTGGGCGCACTTGCCCATCGGACCGGCGATCAGCCCCAGGCCGAGCAGGGTGCCGGCCAGGGGTGAAAGGGGGGCGTCCTCCGCCCAGGCGTAGAGATCGCGGAACTCCAGCGACGGCGCCCAGGCCGCCAGGGCCACCACGCTCATCAGCAGCAGCACATCCCCCACCCGCTTGGTGAGGAAGGCATCGCGGGCGGCGGTGACCACCAGGGGCTGGGCGTACCAGAACCCCACCAGCAGGTACGTGGAGAGGGTGAGCATCTCCAGCAGGAAATAGCTCAGGAACAGGTTGCTGCTGAGCACCACCCCCGCCATGGCCCCTTCGAAGAAGCCCACCAGGGCGTAAAAGCGCGCCAGTGACCACTCCTTATCGAGATAGCCCAGGGCAAAGGCCTGGCACACCAGGCTCATGAAGGTCACCAGCTCCAACGCCGCCAGGTTGGTGAGCGAGAGATCGAAGCCGATGCGCAGATCGAGGTCGGCCACCTGGAACCAGGGGATGTCCACCATCTGGGGACCGATGGTCAGTACCTCCGCCAGGATCAGCGACCCGTGCAGCACGGCCAACAGGGTCACCAGCAGGTTGAGGTAGGCGGCGGGCCGGGGCCCATTGCGTTTGATCCAGCCACTGGCCCAGGGGAGTGACAGCAGCATGCCGGCGAACCCATAGAGCGGGATCAGCCAGACCAGCTGGATCGGCAGAGGCAGGGCAGGGGTCAATGGGGAGGGCGGCGTGTCGGCGGGGACGAACTGGAATCTAGACAGCGACGGCCCAGGGGCCCTCGCGGGCATCGCCACCGGCGCAGGCCTTCAGAAGCTTGCCCGCGCCTGGAGGGAGTGGCCCCCCTCCAGCTCCCTCTGCCACTGGTGCAGCACCACGCCATGCTCCCGCTCCTCGTTCCAGAGGGCGCGGAAGAAGCCCTCGTTCTCCCCGTCGCCGATCAGCACGCAGAAGCGCACCGCCTCGCCGTAATGGTGGATCAGGAGCTCTTCCAGGGCAGCGGCGTGGCGGAGCAGGCCCGCCAGGTCGGGGGCCGTTTCCGCCGGCATCAGCTGGGAGGCCGCCGGAGCCACCCCGAGGCCCAGCATCTGCTGCACGATCCGCTCGGCGTGCTTCATCTCCTCCACGGTTTCGCGGCGCAGGCGGTCGGCCCATTCGTCGTGCCCCCACAGCTCCACCAGGGCGGCCTGGGTCATGTACTGCTGAACAGCGGAGAGCTCGAGGCTGAGGGCGCGACCGAGGAAACCCAGGATGCGCGGATGGACGGCGCCCATGACCCTCACAGGCGACGGGTGGCGCCGCTGGGGGCAAGGGCGGGTTCGACCTCGCTGTGGGGCCTGGCGATGATGTGGGCCGCCACCAGGCCATCGCCGACCCGCTCGCACGCGTCGGCGCCCGCCCGCACGGAGGCGTTGACGGCGCCGGTCTCACCCCGCACCATCACGGTCACGTAGCCACCACCGACGAACTCCCGGGCGATCAGGGTGACTTCCGCCGCCTTCGTCATGGCGTCCGCCGCCTCGATCGCCGGCACCAGGCCGCGGGTCTCGATCAGGCCGAGGGCGACGCCATGAATGGAGGAGGGCACCAGGGCGGAGGCGCCGCGGAAGGAGGTGGGAGCCGCCGGGGGACGCCCGTCTGCGGCGGGGCGGCTTTCGCCCCGTCCCCGTCCACGGGCACTGCCGCTGCGCGCCGGGGTGGCGGCGGCCGCAGCCCGGGCGGGGCGGGAGCTGGCGGCAGCCCGGCGGGGGGTGGTGCTGCGGCTGGCGGCCGTGGTCCGCGCCGCTGGCAGGGCCCTGGGGGTCGCTGCCGGCGCTGGGGTGGGCTCGGCGGCGCTCCCGGCGGGGGTGGGGGCTGGGGAAGCCGGAGGGGAGGCGGCAGGGGTGGCGGCGGCCGGGGCGGGCGG
>JBIIND010000168.1:0-4654 GCA_044337665.1 Cyanobium sp. | reverse complement strand
ATGTGGATCTGGGGACGACCGAGCGGGGGCCGTTGTCGCTCCATCAGAACCCGTACCCCCAGGCTTGCCAGCACCAGACGGGAGGCCTGCTCGAGCAGGCGCCGGGCGCTGGCGCGGGCCCCGAGGGTGAGTGCCAGCAGCTGAATGTGGTACAGGATCATGCCGTAGACAAATGTCAACAGGCGCCGGATGATCTCGAGGGGGGAAGGGCGGGGGCCGGGGGCGTGAATGGCCAGGGCCGGCGAGATACGCAGGACATCCGAGAAGGGGAAGCGGCCGTCGAAATTGCCATTGATCTGGGTTGTCTCGATCAGATGGCTATAGAAACGGCGGAACAGGCCACGATCGGAACCCTGCGGTTCCTGCCAGAAGTGCTCCAGGGACTGCTGATCGGTGAGGCCGGGCATGTTGTAGAAGGTCTGGCCCAGCACCTTGGTGGGTTTGCCATGGTAGAGAGCCTGCAACCCCACGGTGCTGTTGATGGTCAGAACCGCCCTGGCCCCCTTGAGAATGGGTCCTAGGGCACCGTCGTGGAAATAGAGAACGCGGTCGGAGATGCCGTGGGCCTCAGCCAGTTCCCGGATCAGCCTTCCGTAGTGGTTGTAGCCGCGGTCGCGGGGGTGGTGCTTGAAGGCCAGCACATCCTCCGGCCGCCCATGGGTGGCGAACGAGGTGATCAGATCCGCGATGAAGGGCTCCATCCCCGGGTAGTGGGAGCCCAGGCTGATCTGGGAATCGCTGGAGACCTGCAGGGGCACCAGGATGTAGGACGGCGCCCTGTGGAGCCGGTGCAGGATCGGCCGTTCGCTGAACCGGTAGAGGTGCTTGCGTGCCAGGCCGAGCACCTGGGCCAGCAGATAGGAGGGACGGGGCTGCAGTTTGTGCGGCCCGGCAATGATCGGGTAGTTGGTGAAGGCATGTTGAATGAAGGTGGGGGCTTTCCACCACTTGCGCCAGCGGATTCCTGTTTCCCGTTGGACCTGGGGCATCCCCTCCACCTCCGGCAGGGAGTGGTAGAACTCCGGGGGGCGATTCAAGCTGGAGCGGGCATTGACCCGTTCCCGTTCCAGGCTGACAAAATTGGGTCGGACATAGCCCAGCTCAAATACCCAGGCATCGAGTCGGGGCCGGCTGGGATGCTGGTCATTGCATTCGCGGACGAGCTCTATGGCGATCCGGTGGGGATCGATGAAGTCGCCGTACATGAACAGGTGGCGGATTCCCTTGCGTTTGATCTCGCTCTCCAGGAACGAGCGGAACTCGGCCATGGGCCCCCCAAAGGGAACCCATTGATGGGCAGGAAAACCGAATTCCCGCAGGGGAAATGCAACCTTCCACACCGGTACGCCCCGCTGCTCGAGGTGGGCGGCCAGACGGGCGAAGAAGCTGCCGAGGGGGCCCATCAGCAGAAGCACGGGGCCCTCGATGGTGACCGTCGGCGACAAATCAGAACAAATTAAGGAAGTCCACTCTAGCCCCGTCCCCCCGGCAATCCGTTCGGGCGGAACCGTTCGCTGATTCGGCCCCAGCGGCGGAACAGGCGCTGCCAGAGACGAAGTGACCCCGCCGGTTCGTTCCGCCAGTTCACGAGGTCCGCGATGGCCTCCTCCACTTCGATGAAATATCCGCTGCGGCGGCTCACGTAGCGGGGATAGGCGATCAGGCAGCCCCAGACCAGTTCGTCGAGCCGCAGACGCCGCCCGCGCCGGGGACAGGCCAACCGGTCGTGGCTGAGTCCCCAGCCGGCGTAGAAGGGCAATCCCCAGGTGTGCACCTCGCCGCCGCGCATCAGTGCCTCAAAGCCGGCCAGGGAGGTCAGCACATGGACCGCATCCACGGCGGTGTACAGCGGATCGAGAGCCGCCTCCACCACCACCTCATCGCAGAGCCCATGGGCATCGAACCCCGTCCCCCGCTCGCTGCGCAGGCCGGCCACCACATCCGGATGGGGCTTGTACACCAGCCAGGCGTTCGGCTCGGATGCCCGGACCGCCTCGAGCAGCGCCCGATTGGTGCGCAACTCCCCGGCGCCGTAGCGGATCGAGGCATCGCTTTCCACCTGCCCCGCCACCAGCACAACCCGGCCGGCGTGGGCAGGTCGCTGCCAGGCGGGAGCCTTCAGGTTGTATTTGGTGATGGCGCCAGCCACCAGCAGTTGGCGCAGGGCCGCGCCCCGCTGCCGCTCCGCTTCGGTGAACCGATGGGTCGCCAGCAGGGCTTCCAGGTCTGAAGGGCCGTTGGCGTCGTAATAGAGGCCCCGGCGGTCCACAACCCAGGAGACCGGGGCGATCAGGTTGGCCCCCAGGCCGACGGAGCGCAGAAAACCGTCCTCGATCCGCAGCAGGGCGGGGGGCTCGGGGCGGCATTGACGGCGGGCCATCCCTTCGCCTGGATTCAGCCCCCAGATCGCGCAGGCCTGCCCCCAGCCGCTGGGACTGGCGCGACGGCGGCGAAAGCGCACCCTGCTGCCCGCGAGGAAACGCCGCAGGATCGGCCGCTTCCAGGGTTTGAAGCCAAAGGCCTCAATTCGCTCCGGCAGTTCGCGGCGCCGGCGCTGTTGCAAGCCCAGCACCCCCATCAGTCGCTCCGGGGTGCAGGCCTCTCCCCGGTTTGGGTCGGTGTAGGTGGGATAGGCGATCAGGGCGGCGTGGATCAGCTGGGCAAGATCACTGCCGCCGCGGCGGCGTTCCGGTGCCGCAAGCCAGTCCTCCGTGAGCCCCCAGCCCGCGTAGAAGGGCATGCCGAAACAGTGCACCGGCCGCTTCCACAGCAGCGCCTCGAACCCCAGCTGGGAGGTCACCACGTACACCGCAGCGGCGTGCTCCAGGAGCGCGGCGGGATGGCCGCCGTCGTGGCACAGCTGCAGCCGTGGATGGGTCCAGTCCGCCGGTTCGAAGTGCCCCTGCCGGCGGCCCCGCACCACCTCGGGGTGCAGCTTCAGCACGATCCGGTGATCCGGATGGTCCGCCAGGGCGGCACGCAGCATGGTGCGGAACCGGGAGGCGTCGGCAAGACCCCCGCTGATCGAGAGATCGCCGACGGTCTGGTCGACCACGAGCACATAGGGCTCCAGCGGGGCAGGGGACTCCTGGCCGCCGACGTACTTGCTCAGCCGCTCCCGGCACCAGAGCCGACGCAGCGCCTCGCTCCGGTCACGGGCGGCGGCATCCAGGGGCTGGGCAATCAGATTCTCCAGGCGGCTCGGCCCGCGGGCGTCGTAATAGATGCCCCGGTCATCGAGCACAAGGGAGAGGGGGGGGCCGTCGCTCCCCAGTCCCAGGGAGCGCAGGAATCCGTCTTCGCAGCGCCAGAGCGGGACCCCGCGGCGCTCGGCCAGCTGGGCGGCCCGCCGCGCCGAGGGCTTGTTGCCCCATCCCAGCACCGCATCCAGAGGGGCTTGTTGGCAGGCCCGCCAGCCCAGCCGCAGCCGGGCGGGTCGCAACAGGGCCTCAAGGGTGGCAATCCTGTCCATCCCCGCGGTGGGGACCCCCAGGGAGGGTTGCCCCCGCAACAGGGGGTGGGGTCCAGGGGGCTCGGCCGGAACGGGGGGGAGGCTTGTGGGCTGACCACTCTCGATCGCCATGCCACCCCCTCCCGTGCTGCCATCCAGTCAGTTTCCCCGGCGATGGGAATGAATGCCAGCCCCCCTCCGGCGCCCTCCCCCGCCCGGGCCGTGCCGGTGGAGCGCTCCCGCCGCCTCGTTCTGGCGCTGCCGGAATCGGGGGTCACCCCTGGGCGTCTGGGCGCCTATCTGTGCCAGGTGGATCGCCCGGTGATGGCCCTGCTCGCCCGCGACCGGCTGGAGCGGTTGGAGGCCGGCCGCTACACCTATCGCTCCCGTCCCTTGCGGCTGCTTGGCTTTGAACTGGTGCCCACCCTGCAGCTTCGCGCCCGCTGGCGGGACCCCTGGCTGGAGGTGACCTGCGAAGACTGCCGGATTCTTGGGCTGGGACCGTGGGAGCGCGCGCTCGCCTTCACGATGTCAGCGGTGTTGGCTCCAGGGGCGCTCGGCTTGGAGGGGGAGCTGCGGGTAAGGCTGCTCCCATCCCCTTCCCTGCCTGGTTGGGGGCGATCCCTGGCGGGTCGGGGACTCGACCAGGTGGTGGATCGCATCGAGCGCCGCGTGCAGGGTGGACTGCGCAAGGACCTGCTCACCTGGATGGGGGACGCAGCAGTCTCAGGTTAAGGTAGCGAGACTTTTCTTGACCTTGTGCCTCCACTTGCGGCAGATTCCAAGCGCCCCGGCGGCTCCATCGGGCGACGGGACGGCCTCCAGGGGCTGAGTGGCTGGCGCATTCAGTGGCGCGTCGTCGATGCCCTCGTCTACCGGGAGTTACGCACCCGCGTCAGCCAGGTGAAAGGGGGCTTTCTGGGGGTGCTGCTGCAGCCCCTCGGACTGCTGGCCATCTGGATGGTTTTTCTGGGTGCGCTCAACCTTCACCGGGGCGGCAGTCTGAATATCGTGCTGTTCCTTACTTCCGGAATTATCCTTTTCAGCATCTTTAGCCATGTAACGACACGGAGTGTCAATGCCATGGAGGCCAATGAGGCCCTTCTCTTTTACCGACCCGTCAAGCCGATTGATACGGTGATCGCCCGCACCCTTTGTGAGGCTGGTCTTTACACCTCCTGCTATATTCTCATTCTTGTCGGC
>JBIIND010000167.1:0-4655 GCA_044337665.1 Cyanobium sp. | reverse complement strand
GGAGCCGCCGGCGCCATCACGTTGCGATTGATGTCGCCGCAGGCGGAGAGGGTGGAGCCCATCGCCCGCACGATCGTGCCGATCACCTCCTTGAGATCCGCCTTGGCGATGCCATGCATCTGAAACGCCTGGCGTGTGGTGGCCCGCAGGGTGCCGTTGCCCAGGCGGTCCGCCAACTCGTCGAGGGCGAGGTAAAGGGAGGCGGGGATGCGCCCGCCTGGGCTGCGCAGGCGCAGCATCATCTGCCAGTCCTTGTCGTGCCCTTTCTGGCGTTTGTCCCGGTCGTCCTGCTGGTAGCTGCCGTGGAACTTGAGAATCGAAACGGCGTTCTGACCGAAATGGTTGGCGGCGCCGGACTCGTCCCCGCCGAGTTCCGCCAGGAGCGGTTCACGCAGGTGTCCGCTCCCGAGCTTGAGGGTCTCGGCCGCCGTGCGGGGGGCTTCGGTGGTTGGCTGGGCGTTGGCTGGGCTCTTGCTGACCCGCGAGGTTGACATCCGCGGTCGGCGCTCGTACTCCCCTGGAAGCTAGCGAACGGAAGGGGGAGGGAAGGGAAGGGGGAGCTGTTCCATAAAGTCGGCCCCAGCGTCGGTCGCGCCATGGCCACCTTTTTGCTGGAGATCGGCTCGGAGGAGCTGCCGGCTGATTTCGCCCGGGAGGCCCTGCCCCAGTTGCGGGAGATGGTGCGCTCGGATCTGGAGCGGATGCGCCTGCGGTTCACGGCGGTGCACAGCACCGGCACGCCACGGCGGCTGGTGCTCACGGTGGAGGGCCTGGCGGCACTTCAGGATGACCTCAGTGCCGAGCGCAAGGGCCCGCCGGCCCAGCAGGCCTTCCGCGACGGCCGACCCACCGACGCCGCCCTCGGCTTCGCCCGCCGCTGCGGTGTGGATCCGGGCCAGCTGGAGGTGCGCGATACGGAGAAGGGCCCCTTCGTATTCGCCCGCACCCTCGAGCGGGGCCAGCCCACTGCCCAGTTGCTGCCCGAGCTGATCCCCCCCTGGGTGTGGAGCCTGCAGGGCCGTCGTTTCATGCGCTGGGGCGCGGGCGAGAGCCGCTTCAGCCGCCCGGTGCGGTGGTTGGTGGCCCTGCTCGACGCCGAGGTGGTGCCGGTGACGCTGGCCGACTGTGATCCCCCCCTGCAAAGCGACCGCTTCAGTCGTGGGCACCGGCTGCAGAACGGGCCGCTGGAGATCGCCGACGCCGGGGTTTACTCCGCCACCCTCGCCGCCCATGACGTGCAGGTGGAGCGGGAGATCCGGGCCGCCTGGATCCGCGACCACCTCGAGCAGGCGGCGCAGGAGGCCGGCGGGCGGCTGGATCTGCCCCCGGAGCTGTTTCACGAACTGGTGGACCTGGTGGAATCGCCCCAGCTGATCGAGGGGGCGATCGAAGCGCGCTTCCTGGCGCTGCCGCCGGAGGTGCTGAGCACGGTGATGCGCGCGCACCAGCGTTACGTGCCCCTGCTGCGGGCCGATGCGAGCGCCGATCCCCTGGCGCTGGAGGCCGGAGCGGTGCTGCTGCCCCGCTTCCTCTGCATCGGCAACGGCCGGGCCGACGCGGCCGCCACGATCCGCCGGGGCAACGAGCGGGTGCTGCGGGCCCGGCTCGCCGATGCGGAATTCTTCGTGCAGGCCGACCGCGCCGTGCCGAGCATCGACCGCCGCGACGCCCTGGACCGGGTGACCTTCGCCGAGGGCCTCGGCAGCCTGCGGGATCGCAGCGAGCGGATCGAATGGCTCACCGAGGTGCTGGTGGAGGCGCTGGCGCCCGAGGCGGCCATTGGCCAGGCGGCGAAGCGGGCGGCCCACCTCTGCAAGCACGATCTGGTGAGCCAGATGGTGGGCGAATTCCCCGAACTGCAGGGGGTGATGGGGGCGAAATACCTGCTGGCCGAGGGGGAGGAGCGCGCCGTGGCCCTGGCGGTGCTGGAGCACTACCTGCCCCGCGGTGCCGGTGACGCCCTGCCCGGCTCCGAGGCCGGCGCCCTGGTGGCCCTGGCGGAGCGGCTGGAGCTGCTGCTGAGCATCTTCGCCAGCGGGGAGCGCCCCAGCGGTTCGTCGGATCCCTATGCCCTGCGGCGGGCAGGCAATGGGCTGCTGCAGATCCTCTGGGAGCGGGGCTGGCGGCTGGATCTGCTGGCGTTGCTGGTGCGGGCCTGCGGCCATTGGGCGGAGCTGCTGCCGGCGCTGACGATCGACCGTGAGGTTCTGGTCGGCGACCTGCAGACCTTTCTGCGGGCGCGCATGCTGTCGTTGCTGGAGGAGCAGGGGATCGATCCGGATCTGGCCCAGGCGGTGGCCGGGGAGAGCGTGCCCCTGGAACGGGTGCTCGTACATCCGGTGGGGGTGCAGCAGCGGGCGGAACTTCTCCAGGATTGGCGACTCAACAAGACCGTTGCCTTCCAGCGGGTACAGGAGGTGGTGCAGCGGGCGGCCCGCCTGGCCGAACAGGCCACGATGGACCTGGCGACGATCAATCCCAACCGTCGCGACCTGATCGAACCGGGGCTGTTTGAGAAGCAATCCGAGCAGGATCTCTATTATTCCCTGCTAAATCTTTTCGCGGCCATCAACCTGAACCCAGACTCTCCAACGCAAGCCGAAAATGATGGTGAGACCTTGCATTCAAGCCTTGGTCATTCAGATCTGCTCAGCATTGCAACCCGCCTTGCCGAATTGTCGGACAAGTTGTCAAGTTTCTTTGATGGCAGTGATAGCGTGATGGTCATGTGTGATGAACAAAGGGTGAGGGGAAATCGCCTGGGCATGCTTCTTGTTATTAAAAATATCGCCCTGCTGCTGGCTGACTTTACGAAGATCCAGGTTCGATCAGTTTCCGCCTTATCCAAAAGTGTCCGACCTGATCTGGGTCTTTGATCTGCAAGGGGGCGTCCACTCCACCCAGTGACTTGCGCATGCCTGCTGCAGCCTTGGGTAGGACAAGCGGCACCCCTCCTTGCCTTTTGGCTTGCCGCATGCCCTAGGAGCCAGCGATGGGCGCCCACGGGTTTTCTGCCTGGAGCAGCCACTGGCCGATGCAGAGGGGCGACCGTAGCCACGGCTTGTGGATCATGAAACCCCGATCCGTGATCCACAAGCCCCAGACCCAGCCATGGCAAACGCCGCCCGAGAGCTCCATGACGACAAGGTCAACCAGATCCTCGCGGGCAAGTGCGTCCGTAATGACCCGGTCGGGGGCGCCAAGCTGCGCGGCAACGTCCCAATGTTCGTGCTCGCATCCCGGCTGACGGGTCCGGTGTGGCCTGATCCCTGCCGAGCACAGACGCATCTTCTTGGTAGCCAATACCGAAGTGATCAAAAAGATCGATCGAATCTTCGACAAGGAAGTCAAGATGGGCGCTTACAAGGGCCTGGATCTCCGCGGATCCCTCGCGGATCTGATGTGTGCCTACCCCCGCCAAGCCAAGCCGCCACCCCCACCCCCCTCCATGATCGGAGCGATGTTGCCCGCCGCCCATGCAGATCGTCGCCGCCCTGATCGAAGCCCTGCGGCAGCGCGGCGTGCGGCGCGTGTATGGCGTGCCTGGGGATTACGTGCTGGGCCTGTTCGCCGCCCTCCAGGCCTCGCCGCTTGATCTGATCTGCACCGCCGGCGAGGAGGGGGCCGGCTTCGCCGCCGATGCCCACGGGCGCCTGCAGGGGCTGGGGGTGGCGGTGGTCACCTACGGCGTCGGCGCCCTGAAGCTGCTCAATCCGGTGGCTGGGGCCTACGCCGAACGCTCGCCCCTGCTGGTGATCTCCGGCGCCCCGGGCCTGCGGGAAAGCGAGCAGCACCCCCTGCTGCACCACCGCATCCGGGCGGACCAGACCCAGCTGCGCCTGTTTCGGGAGGTAACGGTGGCCAGCGCGGTGCTCGATTCCGGCCGCACCGCCGCCGCGGAGCTGGTGCGGGTGCTGGAGGCGATCCGGCGCGAATCCCGCCCCGGCTACCTGGAGCTTCCGGCCGACTGCCTGAGCCGGGAGATTCCCTGGCCGCTCGATCTGGCGCCGCCCGACCCCACCCCCCTGGCCATCCCGCCGCGCCTACGGCAGGAAGGGGAGCGCTGGCTGGCCTGGATGCGCGGCCGGCAGCGCCCCATGGTGCTCGGAGGCGTGGAGCTGGCCCGCTTCCGTCTGCAACCCCTGCTGCGCCAGATCCTGGAGCGGGAAGGCTGGCCCCTGGCCACGAGCCTCTCGGGCAAAACCCTCCTGAGTGAGAGCCATCCCCAGGTGCTGGGCATCTACGAGGGGGCCATGGGGCTGCCCGGGGTGCGGGAGCGGGTGGAGAGCAGCGACGGCCTGCTGCTGATCGGCCAGCCCCTCAACGACCTCGACACCGGCGTCTTCACCATGGCGGTGGATCCCGACCACGTGCTGCAGGTGGACCTGGAGGGTGGCCTGCGCGCGGCCGCGGAGCGCAACGAGAACCTCGATCCCCTCACCCTGCTGCGCATCTGGGCCGAGGCGCCCGCGCCGGAGAGCGCCGCAGCGCCGCCGGCCGCCCCGGCCCCCGCCCCGACTCCCGCTTTCGAGCCAGCGCCCGAGGCACCGGTGGGGGTGGAACGGTTGATGGCCGCGATCGAAGCCGCCCTGCCCGCCGAGGCCACCGTGCTGGCGGATCCCGGCGATGCCCTCTTCGCCGCCGCCGATCTGCGC